>JAHFUH010000064.1 GCA_023265215.1 Acidobacteriota bacterium | reverse complement strand
ATTCGCTGGATTTTCACATTCTAATTCGCATTGCCAGGGATCATTTTATCGGTTCGGCCGTGAAATGGATGTATTATGTTATTTCCCGATTCAATAGAGGACAACATGCGCTACGACGAATTTCGCGACCAACTCCAAATTGCCCTTCAGAACGTGGGCCTTTTGGGGCAATGCATCGGCAATCCAATCGAGACAGTTGATCTATACGGCATGGGGCGGCGCTGGAAGATTTACATATTGGGAACTTCAACAGAGCCCTTTCATGTAACAGCGAAGATTGCTTTTAACTGGAGTCCTTTCGACACAGCCCGTTCTTATACGTGCGAGGAGGATCTGCTCACGGAGATGCTGGGGCGAACGAAAAGCACCTCCAAGACTGAGCCGCGGTTCACCCGCGTTGATCTCAAACTGCATGCATACCTGCCCTACGGATCGACAACTGCCATCCCCAAGGCGCAGTCATTTGGTTCCTGGGCGGGGACAATCAATCAGAAACTCGACAAAATGTTTACTGAAAGCAAATGGCGCCGGGGGCGTCTCGTCGCCATTTTAGGAGCGCTGGAAGAAGTAAATATCGAGGCAAAAAGCAATGCTGCAGGCTTGATGTCGCTTAAAGGAATTTCTGTTGCCGGATTTCGTCTGGTTCGAGTGCCGAGAGTGTGGGATGACCCTGACCTGAGGAATGCCGAGAAGAGCGCTGCCTCCGAGCTTTCCCGGCTCGCTCAGATGTTCAGGTATTCCCTGGATGAGTGGAGCGCAAGCATTGCCGAGCTTGCGAAGGGGATCCGCTATACGCCGCCACCGCCCGATGCAGAGCGGATCGCGCCGCCGGTTGAGGACCAGGAGGATGAAAATAATGGCGGAGGTTCGGAGACGATCCATTAACTTTAATAATTTGGAAGATCATGTCCTGTTCACTCAATCGTTTTCATTGTTCACCTTTTAGGATGTCTTCCGCCCAGGTGAGTGCGGCCATCATGCTTGGGAATCCAATGGCCGTCATAGCCAGTATGAAAGCATGGCGGATCTCGGCCGGCTTCAATCCGGCATCCAAACTTTTACGCACCTGGGAATGAACCGATCCCTCCATTCCGGAGCCTATGGCGACTCCAATCTTAACCAAAGCCTGCTCCCTTTCATTCAGCGGCCCAAATTTATGGCATTCTGCTGCAAGGTTTTCGTAAGCTGCTGCAATCCCAGGATGCGACTTCATGAATTCGACAAATCGTTTCGGAGCTTCTCTCATACTGCCTCCAAAGATAACCTTCCTTTTTATTCTTAGCCTGCCAAAACCTACAGGAAGATTATCATAGGGTGCAATCGGAAGTGCGGGTCAAAAAAAGAATTGGTCAAATAACTTTTATCAATCCAAAGTTTGGGGCTCAGAGTTATCGGTAACATAAAGAATTGGTTATTTGTGATTGGCGAATGGTGATTTGTCATTTCTCTAAAAATTGAGCGAATGGCCCTGACTGTCAAGTAAATAGCAAATTACCATTCACCAATCACAAATGACAAATTTGTCTATATGCCACGCGCCCAACCATACTCCACGCCGAATATGGAGTCTCGTTGGTCCGGCTGCTGACTCCCACTTCCGTTTGCACCTATTATCATATTAAGGCTCGAAGGCTTGCGCATCTAAAGAGTAAAATAGCAGCTTGTTCTTTTTACTCCGTGTTAACGGTTCGAAAGGAAAATGTATGCCGATAAGGTCAACAGCCTTTTCTTGTTTAATGTTTGTGGTCGGCTGTCTTCTTTTATCAAATCAAAGTCAGGCTGTGACCTCCTACTCGCACAGGTACAACGTGAGTTGTTCTGCCTGCCATACGATGTGGGGCGCATTGAACGGGGCTGGTGTCACGTTCAGGTTGAGCGGCTATCGCGCTATGTTCGGAAAAGACCTCCCGCCGGCCCAAAACGACGTCAGCCTTGCCGGCGGTTCGCTTTCCCTCCCCACAACGTTCCCGTTATCGATAATTACGGGTGTCGGTACTGATTCCCGCAGGGAGAAGCGCGAGGCGTCCAATGGCACAAGCACCTCCAGGACCGGCTCTACACTTGCCCTTGAGGACGCAAGCCTCTTTCTTACGTCGCCGCTCGGCAGGCATCTGTCCGCCTTCATAGAGTTCCCTATGTACGAAACCAAGGCATGGGAGTTCACGCCAACGGGGCCGGCTGAAGCCAATGACAAATCAACGGGGAGAGACACCAGATTCAAGGACGAGAGTCTTGTATTTGAGGTGGCAAAGTTCGCATGGAGCAACCTTATCCCCGGCACGCCGCGGGACAGTATCAACTTACTGTTCGGTATTTCACACCCGCCGCTGGCTTATTCGCCCGGCAAAGTGCGGCTCTCCGTTAACCAATACCTGATTTATGAGCGGCGCGCGTTGGAACTGATCAGTCCCAAGTTTGTTACGCAGGGTCATGACAACAACTTACTCTCGACAGATCAGAATGATTATTTGTTCAGACTGAGTGAGCCGCAAACCTTCTTCGAGGTCAACGGCATGCTCGTGCCGGGAAAAGATGTTACAGCTGTTAACAAGCGGAACACGTTATGGATGGAGTACCATCTCGGCGTTGCGAACGGCAGCAATGGCCATGCCGACAACAACAGTGCAAAAGATTTCTACGGACGTTTTGTCACGCGCTATTATAACCAGTCGATTGGCGTATTTGCCTACCATAGCTCCGATACTTACGACGATGCTCTGCGAGACGATGCCTTCATTGGAAATGGAGGAATTTTGTCTGCGCAACGGGCTCGCAACGAGATGATAAGGATTGGGCCTGACATGACGTTGAGCCTGGTTCCGCTGAGAATTCCTGTATGGGTCGAAAACCAGTACATGTACAACCGCGAGAGCAATCCCACAGGATTCGGTAAAGAATTCAAATGGCAAGGCGGATTCCACCAACTCAACTGGCAGATTACGAATAAAGCCATCATGTATGATCGGTATGATTGGGTAAGCGGCAAACTCTTCGACGATACCACATCGACAGTTTTGGGCGTGGCCGGGGCAACAAAAGCGAAACCGCGTGAATGGGACGTAGTTGCCGGGATGCAGTATCTTGTTTTGCAGAATCTCAAGTTGATCGGCGAATATCGTCACCACGAATTCGAAGACAGCGCGCACGGACCGAACACGGCAGGCCTCATAGATGATGGGTTCACGGTCCGTGCGATGATCGCATTCTGAGCTTCGATCCTATTCTTGGCCGGATAGCCGGGCCAATTTATTGCCGACTCTTCGGGCCTCAACCAGGATGCGCAATTATTTAAAACGCAATATATGAGGCGGGCGGGCCGCTGCGTCTATTTTGCCGCGGTACTCATGTCCAATTCCAGCTTGGTAACCTCATCTATAAGAAGCTGACTCTCACGAGGACCCGGCAGTTGCCCCGAATGGATAAGCTCATTGCGCACCGACTTGAGCGTTTTCCAGAGAGCTCTCCTTATAGGGTCTACAGGTCCGTAATTGGGAAGTGAATCGATGATGTTATCGAGTGGGGAGCGCGAGTCAATATCCGGCAGATGAAACTGGCCTGCCAACCTGCGGATCAGGATCTCGAAATAGTGACACGCGATCAGGGCGGCGAGTTCCGGCTTGACCGTAATGAGCGCCCTGGCAAGTCTTGCCTCAGAAATATCCGCGAGTGGAGCAACCAGGTTGTTCACGCGCAGCTGCAGCATGAAATCGTCCTCGCGCCAGGCTCCGGCGAGGACTGGGTCCTGGTGCCGTCCATAACACTTTTCGTGCAACACCCAAAGCGCCATGTCCACATCGGCAACGCGCTCGAAGCCGTGATGCTTTTCAATTTTGCGCATGGCTTCCAGGTAAGCTGAATAAGTCTCCACCAGGTCCCGGCCGTGGCGGATATCCAGCATGTGCTGCATTGGCGCGCTGTATATGGCGTAGTGTTCCGGGCGTATGAACCTGAGGATAATCGAGATAAGCTCAACAGATTTGAATATGTGGAGCAGCTTGCGAATCGTTCCGGTTTCATTGCTTTCAGTCAAATTCCAGAAGTCAAAAGTTTCCTTTTCGAGAGCCGGCTCGATCCGTTCCTTGGGCGGAAATACCCAGAACCGCTGAAACCACCAATGCTCCGGCGATTCGAAATATTTAAGGTCTGGATAGGTCAAAGGGGTGCGTCGCCGGAGGTGTTGGACCTTTTGCTCCACCGAGACAAGATCGAATTCAACTCCATATTTCAGTTTGCAGATCGTCGGGAATTCGCAGAGGCACTCGTGGAGGTATTTCCCAGTTCGAATAGTAGAAGGCATATATGCATCTCACTGAGTGAAAAATTGCTTATTAACTTGGTGCTATCGCAGAACGCCTATTCTCTGTTGGCCCTCCGGGCCTGAATCTCGCGTTTCGCGACAGAAACTAACTAATCCGTTCATTAGCAAACGTTAGTAAGCGGACATTCATAGTTTATGAAATCCAATTGGCTGCTCCGAAATTTGGGCTCCAGGGTAGACGCGGCGTCCCGCCGCGTTGCTCAGCCCAATAAATCGCCGGTCGCAGGCAGCAATACGCCGCGTCTACCTTAAAACCCATGTAATGTACTCTTACATATAAACTCATTGGTAACTTGGATACAGCCAAGCTTATATGAATCCTGGATGTAAACAATCAATTTATCGGCAACAAAGCTGCAGAATCCTCTCTGCCTAATCCAGTAGCATATTGGGCACCGGCGATAAAGAACAGCGGCGACCGCAACCAAATCAGTGCCAAATAGGCGGATCAGCCTGGGAGCGCAGGCGTCTCGCCTAATGCCGCATAGTTTTTGCGTTTGGCCGCGTAGCGGCCCATGAGTTTAGCCCGGCCTTTTAAGGCCGGGGGGCCAGCGAAGAATAGCAAAATGCGTCGCGTAGCGACGCCTGACATTAATTGTAATTTATTGTTATTTAATCGGTTGAGGTCATTCGTCGCTGACGCGACGGATTTCACATCTCATCTAATCCCCGGCCTTAAAAGGCCGGGCTAAAATCAGACCGCCGCTACGCGGCTCAGCAAGTAATCGCGGCAAAATCATAAAACTATGCAGATTGGGGATTAGCTTCTATTGAGCATTTCCATGCCCCTAAAAGCCACATCTATAGCTATTCCTTGTTTTTGCCGGCGAGACGCCGGCGCTCCCAGGACAGCCCGGCTTTCGATACAGGAGATTGATTTGTTAAATAACAAGAAGGCGAAATATTGTTATCGCAGATCACACAGAAACACGATTGTTGCTCATTAAAAAAACAAATAAATCCATGTCGTGCGTGAATCCGCCAAGCAACTTTGCAAGAGGTATAAACCAGCCACGTGACAAAGCGCTGCCTTTTGAAACTGCCCCTTTCAATTACTTGGCCATTGCGCCGCGGCATGCGGCGTGCCGGATTCCGCGGTGCACGTTCCCAGATTTTTTACCAGCTTTTTCGCCGCGAATCTTTCATCTCCCGCTTCGCCCTTTTGAATTTTGCCCCGCAATTGGACATGCCGGCCGGGCACAAGCACCGTTCCGTTGGGCAATATGGAAAAAGTGCGAGTTGTTTTGTCATCGGTGAGAAGCAGTCCGTCTTCGCCGCTGCGCAAACACCCCGTAACGGAACTGCCGCGATGCTTCACCAGATAAATCGCTGCCACGCCCGCAGCACCGGCGCCGACGCCAAGTCCAATAGCTTTCCCATTACCATAACTTGGCGTAGATCCGGTTCCCATAGTTCCTCCTCCGTACTGTCCGAAGAGAGGAACAGTGAGAAGCAAAGCCAAGGATAGTCCTGCACCCAATCGCGCGCATCTACCCAGGAACGTCGTTGACTTATGCTGCAAAATAATCTCTTTCAAAGCATCATTCATGATCTAAACCCCCTAAAGCTTGCAAAGCTAGATCCTTACAATGAGAACACCAGAACTGAGGCGTGTCTGCATTTGTTTCATGCGGTTTGATGGAACAGAAAATTTCAAAGCGTCCTCCAGCTCTATTCCATTTGATCACGCCCACGATTCCAATTAGAATCGTCAAATTAAACTATAGGGGCGTCAGGTATCTGTGTCAATGCGTAAAAGAAAACGTATTTCAATAAGGCTGTAGTCGATTAAATATCTATTGTTTAGCTATTATATTCGGCTCGCAATCGACTGTCTTGGCGAAGCCGAATGCTCCGTGGGAGATCTGGAATTGCAAGAAATCGATTATGATCCATTGGCTGAAGTTGAAAACTGAATTATTATTTCATAATGACCGTGCGGGGTTCAACATGCTGGAAATTGGGAGTTCGCCTATCTCCCGGTTACGCGGAGGGTTGGGTATGAGAGCCATAAAGATCAGCCTCTTGGTTTGGACATTGATACTCTCGACCTCCTGGGCGCAGGCGCCATCTCCTGCCATCTATAGCATCGACACAACGCGAAGCAGGATCGAGCTGGCTGTATTCCGGAGCGGAATCCTCAAGGTGATCGGTCACGACCACGCGATTGTGGCCAAGAGCTTTTCCGGCGAGATTCGATTTAATCCTGCGAATATAGGGGATTGCACAGTGCAGCTGAGCATCGACTCCGGGTCTCTTGTTGTCCTCGATGATCCTAATGTCTCGGAGAAGGACCGCAAAGAAATACAGGCAAACATGGAAGGGCCAAAGGTTCTCAGCGTTCGAGAGTTTCCCCGCATTACGTTCCAGTCAACCGGAGTGAGCAGAACGACTCGTGAAGATTTGATCTTGCGGGGCAAATTGAATCTTCACGGCGTGGGAAAGGAGATATCATTCCCGGTGCAAATTCACCCGGAAAATAATCTTCTGCGCGTGACCGGAACGGCCACAATTGCTCAGACAGATTTTGGGATCAAGCCCATTAAGGCGGCCGCTGGGGGACTGCGCGTCAAGGATCAGGTGAATGTAAAATTTGATATTATTGCCGAGAGAGCCCATTGATAGCGCGAGTCTCCAGGAATCTTTTCCTCTGGTTTGGCGACATAGGTTCTCTCGTATAGGACTGAAAAAGGGGCTATGCCAAGGCGTCGAGTCGTAATCACTGGACTGGGTGCAATTTCCTCCCTGGGACGCAACAGCCTCCAATTCTGGGATTTGCTGTCGCGAGGGATTCCCGCAATTGCACCAATTGAAAGCATCGATCGCACCCGGTTGAGATATCAGAATGGTGCTGAAGTCCGCGGCTATAGAACGGAGGACTATTTTGATAGTGAACGGGCCAGGCTGCTGGACAGATTTGCACAATTCGGGCTGATAGCTGCTCAGGAAGCAATCCAATCGGCGGGAATAGACTGGTCTTCCCGGCTGCGCGAACGAACAGGTGTTGTTACCGGCTCCGCACTTGGAGGCCAGGGAATGGAAGACGAAGGATTTGCAGAATTGTATCTAAGGGGACGCTCCCGCGTGCACCCGCTGAGCATCCCGCGAATTATGGCGAACGCCCTGGCGAGCCACATCACGATGCAATATGGTATCACGGGTCCCGCATTCACGGTTTCAACCGCCTGTTCTTCAGCTAATCATGCCATCGGCCAGGCTTTCTGGATGATCCGCGAGGGACTCATCGACGCCGCTTTGGCAGGCGGAAGTGAGGCTCCCTTCAGTTTCGGAAATTTGAAGGCATGGGAAGCAATGCGCGTGGTTTCTGCGGATACATGCCGGCCGTTTTCAAAATTTCGTGACGGGATGATTTTAGGAGAAGGCGGAGCGATGCTCGTCCTGGAATGCAGAGAATTGGCCGTGTCGCGGGGGGCCGTAATATTGGGTGAAATTGCAGGCTTCGGAATGTCCTCCGATGCGTATCACATTACTCAGCCTAAGCCGGAAGGCGCCGCACAAGCCATGAAAACGGCGCTTGATGACGCGCGATTACAGCCGGAGAGGATAGGCTACATCAACGCTCACGGAACCGGCACTCCGGCGAATGACTCCTGTGAAGCCGGTGCAATCAAACTGGTCTTCGGCAAACATTCTGGAAGGCTGGCAGTGAGTTCAACGAAATCAATGCATGGCCATGCGCTGGGAGCGGCCGGCGCACTGGAAGCGGTCGCTACGGTTTTGAGCCTGCGCAATAATGTCTTGCCCCCGACTGCCAATTTTATAGAACGGGATCCCGAATGCGACCTGGATGTAATTCCTAATCTGCCGAGAGAAGCTTGCTGCGAATGCGCCTTGTCAAATTCCTTTGGTTTCGGCGGGTTGAATGCAGTGCTTGTATTTCGGAATACTGCTGAATGAGGGCCTGTCAATGAATGTATTGGTGAAAGGGTTCGTGGCGGAGTTGCCTCAATATTGCCGCCCTCAGCATGAATCCCTGCAATGGCTGGCGGCCGCTCACGCCCGAGCCGCGGCAACGGAAGCATGCCGCGAGGACATCCTGACGAGGCGGCAGGAGCGCATGACCCAGCTTGTTGGGCGCTACTCCTGTTCAGCCGAACACATCGGATGGCGCCGCTCCGAAATTGAGGATTATATGCACATGGATTGGCCGCGCATGCTGATCTTCAATCTGCACGAGAGCCCTCGCGGTCGTGGCCTTAATGTTCGCAACGCCTTCTATGCCAAGACCGCCAACAGGGCCGTGGAGTCTCTATTTGCAGGGGATTTTGATCCTCCTTCAGACCTGCTTCACGTTTCCTGCACCGGATATGTTTCTCCAAGCGCAATCCAGCGTCTCATTGAAATGAAACACTGGAACGGCTGGACGCAAGCAACGCAGGTCTATCATATGGGCTGCTATGCTGCGTTGCCCGCCCTGCGCATTGCTGCGGGACTTTTGGGTCGTAATAATAAGAAGATCCCTTCCAGGGCTGAAATTGTCCACACGGAAATCTGCACACTTCACTTCAACCCGGCCGACCATTCGCCCGGGCAATTGATTATCCAGACTCTGTTTGCCGACGGACATATCCGATATTCGGTTTCGCTCGGCGACCCTGCGGCAATTCGAAAGGACGATAGCGCATTCGAAGTGCTGGCGGTCCTTGAAGAGACCGTGCCCGATTCCCTGGATGACATGACTTGGGCTTTATCCGAATGGGGCTTCCAAATGACATTGTCGCGAGACGTTCCCGGCAAGATCGCCGGTTGCCTCCCGCGCTTTCTGTTGAACCTCTTTGCGGCTGCGGGGATGAGCTATTCTAAAGAAGCGGGAGCGGCGATCTTTGCGGTTCATCCTGGAGGCCCGCGCATCCTGGATTCCGTGGAGGAGTTATTGAAATTGGAGAAGAGCCAGCTTCGGCTGAGCCGGTCCGTCCTTTTTGAAAGGGGGAATATGTCCTCGGCGACCCTGCCCCATATCTGGATGGCTGCAGTTTCTGATGGTAGCATTAAGCAGGGGATGCTCATCGTCAGCTTAGCATTCGGCCCCGGTCTTACAATGGCGGGAGCGTTATTTAGGAAATGCTGAATTCAGATGCTTTTTTAGGGATGTCATTATGGCGCCTTTGTCCATTAGGCCACCGGCTGCCCATCAGAGATTCCGTGTGAGCTTGATGGCAGCTCACACAAGGAAAGACATCCATCGACTGGCGGGGCGGTAGGAAGTTTGGGGTGAAGGCTGTTCTGGTACAATGCGACCTATATGAAACAGATTTGCGTAGGAAATTAGCACGACGACGAGAGGAAACGGCCTATGAAACAGAATAAGATTGCTGTTATTGTGGGAAGTCTTCGTAAGGAATCATTCAATCGGAAAATGGCACGTGCGCTCCAAGCGCTTGCACCGGAATCGCTGAAGCTCGAAATCATTGAGATCGGTGGTCTCCCGCTCTACAACCAGGATCTTGACGACGATCCGCCGGCTGCCTGGGTTGATTTTCGAGAACGCCTGTTGAAAAGTGATGGCTTCCTGTTTGTCACCCCCGAGTACAATCGATCGGTTCCAGGCGTGCTCAAGAATGCCATCGATGTAGGTTCCCGTCCCTACGGAAATAGCGTGTGGAATGGGAAACCGGGTGCTGTGATAAGTGTATCGCCTGGCGCAATGGGAGGATTTGGCGCAAATCACCACCTGCGTCAGTCCATGGTGTTCCTGAACGTCCCCACGATGCAGCAGCCTGAGGCTTACATTGGGAACGCTGCGAAACTTTTCGATGAGAACGGCAGTCTTACCAACGATTCAACCAGGGAATTTGCCGTGAAATACATGAATGCATTTGCTGCATGGGTTGAGACAAACACATCGGACCGATTAGAATCAGAAAATGCGTAGCCGGTCACCCTGCTCCATTCATGGGACCTCACAAAGATGACGGAAGGTCGCAATCCCCGGCTTCGTTGATAAAAAGGAAGTTAATTCAGAATCATCCCAGCGGAAAAAAGGATTGGTGGCGCACTCTTCTTCCAGCAGGAGAGGCACGGTTGACCTTCCTGAAGAAGCTGCTGCTTCCAGCTTTTCCAGCCGCCTGGCAAGACGGGCATTGACCGGATCGATGCCGGCCGACTCGCGAACGTATTGGAGCGTGTATTCATGCGAACACCAGATGCGGGTTTGTCGCGACAGACCCCTGATTTTTTTGATCGATTCAAACATTATCTCGGGCGTTCCCTCGAACAAATTGCCAATGGTGCCTCCAAATACCGTATCGCCTGAAAACAGATCCGCGCTGCCGTCAGAATCAGTGAAATAGTAGGCAATGTGAGCTTTTGTGTGTCCGGGCACTTCCAATATGCGGGCCTTTGTGCCGCACACTGCAATCTCATCTCCTTCTCCGAGAAAAACAGATTGCCCTGGAATCCGCCCGCGATCACCCGCGCCGCCATAAACCGGAATGCCGGGAAAGCGTTTCAGCAGTTGGCTGTTTCCGCCAACATGGTCGCCATGGTGATGGGTGTTGAGGATTGCCGTCAAACGGCGGCCGGTATTTTGGAGATATCCAAAAACCGGTTCTGCATCGCCCGGATCAACAATCGCCGCTTCCGGCGCCGTATCGCTGAGAATTACAAAAATATAATTATCCGCCAATGCCTGTAGCGTGATTACTTGCATGGATAGTATCCCCTTCAACATTATAACCGCTTTTCGGCCCTGCAGATAATTTGGGCACAGGCTTCGAATTTACGGGAATGCATCAGGGATCAGCATTGACCACCCTGCCGGGCAAGGTGGCTGAACAATGGGCCTGTGTTAATACTCATTTTTTTGCCCCAGACTGTAGTAAGATCGCAGCCGCAATTGCAAGTCAAATGGCATAAGACGTTTTATCGAAACATTTGGGAATAGCTGAATAGGGGACGACTTTTTTAAACAGGCGTTCATTCTTCCTATCGGCGGATGGGAAGAGAAAATTGCGATGAGACGAATATATTTAGGCCTGTTTGAAGCATGTTTTTTGATTTCACTCCTCACTGCTCAGCAGCCGGCGGTGGCTCCCATAGCAGGTTTGCGGCCTGGAGTCTACAGGTACAAGGCGAGCCTCAGAATGGAGGAACCCCCGATTGACTTCAATATAACAATTGTAATTCAGGAATCCGCAGGCGAATGGACTGTGACTGAAACAACAAAAGCGGCGCTGTCCGGTGAGATATCTGATACCGGAGTTTACGACAAAAAGTCCCTGATGCTCATCGCACGCGCCTTCAAGCGGGGGCCGGCTTCCATCGATCTTGCCTTTAGACAAAACAGGATAGAAGGCAAAGCGGTGATGGACGGCCAGGCAAATCCTATCGATGTTAAGGTGGACGGACCGCTGTTTGGCGATGGCCCGGCTTTTATATTTTCTATTGGGGTTCTCCCTCTGGCTAAAGGCTACTCTGATTCATTCCGAAGCTTCGATATCGAAAAACTGAAGCCCGATCTAACGCGGCTGAAGGTTGCCGATTTGGAAAATGTTAGGGTTCCGGCCGGATTGTTCGAATCTTATCGCATAGAAATTTCATCTACAGTTGACGCCGCGAATAATTATACGGTTTGGATTGCGAAGAATTCTCTTAAGCCCGTAAAGATGATCACCGTTCTTCCGGAATTGGGCGGAGCTAAGCTGACTGTCGAGCTTCAATAGTAAGGGCTCGCGCAATAATAACTTCACATTCTGCGGCCGACTCTCAGGCTTGACCATAGGCATTAAATTGCAAAAGGATCTTGCAATTCTGCGAGTCGGCCGCCCTTCGGGGCGCGGCGGCGGGCGGGCATCTGCTGCGTTGGCGCTCCTCGGCGATGAACCACATCGCCTGCGTCGCGGCGCCTTGCATCTGCCCACCCGGCGCTCGCGCCAGAATGTGAACTTATTTTTGCGCGAACCCTAAGTGCGATTCTGATGGCAAGGTGCGAGTCTAAAAAGGCCAGAATTTGTTTTCGAACCAGATCTGTTCCTTCAGGTCTTCATTGAGTTTGTACACCAGGCGGTAATGCGTCTGTTCCCAGTCGGCAAGCATCTGGTACATTTCTTTTTCATTTGGATCCGTGGCCTCATCCGCCCTCCCCTGGTAGACTTCAATGGCACGGTTCTCAAAATCAATTGCGGCTGAGATGGCAGCAGCCTCAAAATCTGCAGCCGAGATCTCCTTTTTCACCTGTTCACTCAGAATCATGAGGGCTTCAGTATCATCGGCAGGAGTTTCGATCTCGTTTTTGGCAAACTTGCCGGTCTTTTCATATTCGGCAAATTGCCTGGAGAGGAATTTGATATGCTCATCCTCGTCCTCGGCCATCATGGTGAAAAATTTGCGGACAGCTTCGCCCACGGCTTCACGGGCAGCTGTTGCATAAAATGCTTTTCCCCTGCGCTCAAGCAGGATGGCGGTTTTCAGGATATCTTCAGTTGATTTTGGCATATTATTAATTCCTGGAATTACGGAGCCGGTCCTTCACTTTTCCCCACGCTGCTGTGATCAGGAAACTCTCATCCATATTGTCTACCATTCGCTCGAACTTTTTCATAGGCAGTGGAGGTTCTGAAGAGCTTCACCGATCCCGGGCTATCCGAGTAATAAAATGCAACCGGCAATGCGACCTCGGGAAAATGCTTGCTCCACCGCTCGATGAACTGCTGTTTCAGTCCGGTTTTCATCCTGCCCTCCGTTCCCTTGATGAGCTAGTTGATATCACCTAAAACCGCAAAAGGCAAAGGGAAGTAACTACTGCCGGAACAGCCTTAATGCGGGAGAGGCTTTTCTTCGAGGTTTTGATAAAGAAGTCTTCATATTGTGGCAACGGTCGTATTAGACTGACCAACTCTTGAGGCCGCACGAGAATTCAAAGCGAAAGGAAAAAGATGATTATCCGAACAACTCCCATCCAAAGCATGACCAATGCATTTTCCGTGAAGGGCATGAACGTTATTATCACCGGGGGGAATAGAGGCATCGGGCTGGGAATCAGTGCCGCTTATGCCCAGAGCGGAGCGAATGTGGCGATCCTCTGTCGAAACAAGGAAAGCGGTAATAAAGCCGTCGAAGAACTCAGACAATATGGAACCAAGTGCATATGCGTCAGGTGTGATGTGGGTCATGCGGATGAAGTGAAGTCCGCTGTGGCTGAGATTTTTGAAGCTTTTTCCGGCGTTGACGTGCTTGTCAATAATGCCGGTACTTCCTCCGTTTCCGAATTCTTGAAGGATAAGGATCTTAGTGGGTGGCACAGCGTCATTAACACAAACTTAAACGGCCCCGCTTACATGATATATGAAGTTGTTCCTCACATGATAAGGGCAGGCAAAGGGGGAAGTGTCATCAACATTTCTTCCATCGGAGGCCAGCAGCTCGGCGGCGCGAGGACGCATCCGATGCCGTCCTATCACGTCTCAAAAGCGGCGCTGGACATGTATACGCGCAATATGGCTATTGAATTCGGCGATTATGGTATTCGTGTGAACGCTGTCGCGCCCGGCCCGACCCATTCCGATCTGGATAAAGATCTGCCCGCGGACGCATTGGAAAAGTTTGAAAAGCTCATGCCAATGCACCGTTTTGCAGAGGCCATCGAAATCGGCGCCCTGTGCGTGTTCCTCTCCTCGCCGGGAGCCAATCAAATCACAGGCACAGTCGTTGTCCATGACGGCGGACTGTTATTAATCGCCTGAGCAAGGATTCGTCTCCATAGAACCTTCGCTGTAAATACCTATATCCAATTAGGTATATTTGCTGATTTCTTATGGGCCGGACCCCGTGTTTCAATAGAATCAATTAAGTCTACTGAGAAACTGCGATTTAGCTGTTGCGAGCTTGAGGGCCTTGGACATGAAGACAAGGCCCTTCTTCTTTTAGGGCAGTCGTCATTTGGTGAATCCGGCGCCGGCCCTGGAAAACGCAAGGACATCGATCTCCATCGGGCCGGCATCCGGCGCCAGCGCCCCGGCGCCACTCCAGAGTGCGACATGGGAAGCTGAAAATCGGCCGACTTCGCCGGTGGTTGGATCGACAGGGATCCACTCCCCCGGCCGTACTCCCACTTCGATCCAATTGTGCTGCCCGAATTTCCCTCCCACATAGAGAAGCCCGCCGACGAGGCGTGCAGGAATTCCGAGCGAGCGAATCATCGCGATGCTCAGCAAAGACTGAGGCCCGCAATCTCCCCGCCTTTGATTGAGGGCATTGATCGCGCCTGCTCCGGTAAGCTCATACTTTATGTGGTCGTGTACCCATCGCGCGGACGCCGCAGCCGCTTCCCACCGGGTGGTCGCCCCCTGGGCAGCCTCCGTTGCGGCCTTGCCGATTTCAGGGTTGTCGGATGGAAAGTCCATGGTCTTTTTGATGAAGATCTCCTCGTCTTTGGAGGCTTTGGCTGTCAGAGGCAGACTCCCCTTCCCGTCGTAGACGGTCATACCTGTCCGAATTACTCCGTCAAGGCAGGTGACAAGGCTTCTCTCATCGGCCTTTCCCTCGAAGACCTGCTTGGGCGCGTCTTTGGGAAGTCCTTCTCCAACCAGTACACATACCTTGATGCGCATCTTCAGGTCTGCCACATCCTGGAGGCGGCCCATCTCGAGATAGCTGGGGATGTAGGACTTCTCGACAAATTTGGAAAGCAACCGGTCCATATCCGCAGGCTTGGTCTCCGCCCGCTCCCCGGTCGAAAGCACCACATCGGACTGCTGAGCAGGAACCGTCCAGCGCAGCAGAGTGCGGTCCTCAGGGTCAAGCCAGAGCTCCATCTTCATCCCGGAATCATCCTGGCTCACATACTTCAGCGCCTTGCGCTCGGTGTTGCCAAGTTTGACCATTTCGGCGCCGACGCGGGTGACGGTTGTGGTCAGGACTTTATTCACCCTCGAAACAATCTGCGGGACGATGAACCGCACAACCTGCTTTTCGCCATCCGCTAAATTCAGGGACGCAACCATCACCGAGTAGTGGTCTACAAGGAAATTGTTGTCCAGCAGATACTCATCGCCTTGCGTCTCCAGCGTCGTCGG
>JAHFUH010000455.1 GCA_023265215.1 Acidobacteriota bacterium | reverse complement strand
CGGTACCATGCTTTTATATACATTCCTTGCCGGATTTGGCGCGGCTTTTGCCAACGCCAGCGCACCCAAAATCGTGAGGGCATGGTTCCCTCCCCAACAGCTTGGCGCCATGGTTGGAATCGTCGTAGCCGGATCTTCTGTACTGATGGGTGCTGGTTTGGCCACGACTGCGCTGTTTCCTTCGGTAAACAGCGCTTTTAACTTTGGCACGATATTAATCGTGATCGTGCTGGTTCTATGGTTCCTGCTTATGAAAAATCCTGAGAAAAACAGCGAAAGTGCGGAAGTTTCATCGGTTCCAATGGGGGAGAGCCTGAAACATTCTGTAAAAAGCCCGGGCGTGTGGCTTTGTGCGCTGTGCCTGATGTGCATTTTTGGAGGCGCAATTACGCTGAGCGCTTTATTGCCGACGGCGCTCATCGGCCGTGGGATTAATGCGGCGGCTGCCGGAGGATATACTTCCTTCATTATGCTTGGCAGTATTATCGGCTGCATTCTCTCCCCGATTCTGGTTTCTAAAATGGGCCATAAGGTTGTCCTATTTCTCTGCGCCCTTGTTGCGGCGATCGGGATCGCATTCGGCTGGCTTGCACCTCAGGGCGTTCTGCTTGCCATCGTCATGATCATTGTAGGCATTACATATGGCGGCTCCATACCGGTTCTAATGTCCATTCCGATTCAGCTCAAGGAAATAGGCCCTACTTATGCTGGCACCGCCGGGGGGGTATTGGGAACACTTCAGATGTTCGGCGCAGTTGTGATCCCCACCTATGTTTTAGCTGTCATAGCCGGCTCGAATATGCATCTCCTATTTCTTCTTGCAGGCATTGTTATGGCCGTTACCTTCGTATTGGCTCTGTTTCTACCTAAGCTTGGCGCCCATGAGCAGAAAGAATCTGCGGTCGCTGCGGAATAAACGTTACATAGATTCGCTGCTGATCAGGAAGTCAAAGCCTCCGGCTCAGCTGGAGCTAAGCAGAATTGGCATAGACTTATGGGATGAGGAGGAAAGGAGCGTACTATTACATCAGGTATTGTATTGTCTGCAGATATGTTTAATTGTGGTTGAGTATTTATAAAAAGGGGGGGACTTTCTGTGTCCAAACTTCATGAAATTGCTGCAACTGTGGAAAACGGAAGCTCAAAACTCATTGAGGGACTCGTAAAGGAAGCGATTGAGGAAGGCATTGAAGCCAGCATTATCCTAAATGACGGCTTGATTAGCGCGATGGGCGTTATAGGCGCTAAATTCCAGGCAGGTGAAATCTTTGTTCCTGAAATGCTCGTCGCTGCTAAGACAATGAAAAAAGGCGTTGAGGTGCTCAGGCCATATCTAGTAGGCGGCAGCATAGGAAAGCACGGTAAATACATCATCGGCACGGTGGCGGGTGATTTGCATGACATCGGTAAGAACCTTATCGCTTTGATGATCGAGAGCACCGGTTTCGAGGTCATCGATCTCGGCGTCGATGTTCCGTCCGAGAAATTTGTCGAAGCCATCAAAGCCAACCCAGACTGCAAAGTCGTCGGCGCATCCGCTCTGTTGACGACCGCAATGGATTCTATGAAGAACACCGTACAGGCAATAATCAACGCGGGCTGTAAATCTCAGGTCAAGATCATGGTTGGCGGCGCTCCGATCACCCAGGCTTTCGCAGATGAAATCGGAGCCGATGCTTACGCCCCGGATGCCGGTGCCGCCGCTGTAAAGGCCGTGGAGCTTGCTGGAGCTAATTAGCGACGCAATTACGGCTATCTGATTTACTACAAAGCTGCGAATTTAGTTGGTAAAGCTTGAGATTGACAAATAATTTGCATATTTTAACAGCGCCATGAATCTCGTGCCTCCTAAAAAAGGTTTTAAGTTGGCCAGCAACCTAGATGCTGATAAAGAATAAGCCAAGAAAAATAAATTATAAGGGGAGGCAGTTCGATATTGATAATAATCGGTGAAAAAATCAACGGTGCAGTTCCTGCCGTAGGGGATGCAATTGCGGGAAGAGACGCGGACTTTGTTCGCCACCTGGCTAAGATTCAGTCCGATGCTGGAGCGGCATTCATTGACGTGTGCGCATCAGTGAAAAACAACGCTGAAGTCGAAACCTTGAAGTGGCTGATCGATTTAGTACAGGAGGTTACAGATACTCCGATATCCATCGACAGTCCCCATGCAGTCGCTTGCGTGGATGCGATCAAGTTTTGCAAAGAGCCCGGCCTTATCAATTCGGTATCCGGCGAGGGCGACAAGGTCGAGGTTGTGTTTCCCGGCATCGCTGCCACCAAATGGGAGTGCGTTGCCCTCTTGTGCGATGATACCGGGATTCCGCATACCGCCCAAAAACGCCTGGACGTGTTCGCCGAGATCATGAGCAAGGCAAAGGAATATAATATTGACCCGTCCCGCTTGCACATCGATCCACTGGTGGAGATGCTGTGCACTTCTGAAGATGGCATTAATGTGGCAGTTGAAGTAATTAAAGAAATCAAGACCCGGTATCCGGCAGTCCACGTCACAGGAGGCTTCAGCAATATCTCGTTCAATCTTCCCGCCAGAAGGCTCATCAACCAAGCTTTTGCTGTCCTGGCGATGAACGCGGGAGCGGACAGCGCCATCATCGACCCGGCCAACCAAGATCTGATGGGGATGATCTATGCAACTGAAGCGCTCCTGGGAAGGGACGAATTCTGTAGGGAGTACATTGGAGCTTATCGGGAAGGTTTGTTTGGCCATAAAAAATAAACTGTTGCTTCACCTTGGCAGCGGCAGACGGCCAGTTACCCTACAAACTTTCTGTTCAGTTGCTCATTCAGGAACTGCTCCCCAGTAAGAGTATCTACGGTGACTCCGCCGGACCGAGATCATTGATTGCCCCTCCCCCGGTTTCTGATATAACTGGCGCAAGTTCTTGCTGCTTTTGTGCTTGAAGATCAGTATGCCCAGCCAAGGCTGGCGGGTTCAGCGGGAGTCAGTCCCGCCGGGGCAACAGTCAAAGCCCCGTAGCTCGGATAGCAGTGCTCCCGGGAAACTGGGTGTGCTGGAGTCTATCGACATTGTCGCTACTAGCGCGACAGCGAGTCACCAGGCCGTAACGAGAGTGAACGCACAGGTGGCCTCGAAAGTGCAAACACCAGAGGCCGAGCCTCCTGATTTTGGGTGAAGGCTGCACAGATTGCCGAAAGTGACTGATACGGCAGTGCACTCTGGTAGGGTGATAGCGACGGCATGGTGGCAAGGATTCGCTGAGCAACTAGAGAAGCCCTCCCCGCTCCGGGAAGAAATTTCCGGAAGCAAGGTAGCCCCTATAACCGGAGCACCCGGGAAGTGGGATGAAAGGCGAGAGGGTGGCGGATGGGTTCGGAGTACCGATGAGACGCGGTAATGCGCGTGGACGGGAAGGAGCCCTTCCTGTTTTAGCACTCCTCAAACAGGAAGGGAGGCAGGGGCACATGACAGAAACGCCCATCAGTCTGCAAGACCTGCGGGAGAGGATTTACATCAAGACGAAGGCCGATAAGACTTGGCGGTTCTGGGGACTGTACGTTCATGTCTGCAAGATGGAAACCCTGTACAAAGCCTATGTGATGGCCTGGAAGAACGACGGCGCATCTGGCATTGACGGAGTCGCCTTCAAGGACATCGAAGAGAGCGGAGAGCAGGAATTTCTGGAAAAGCTGCGGGAAGAACTGGTCTCCGAAACCTACCGTCCAGCCCCGAACCGGAAGAAGGAAATACCCAAGGGCGGGGGAAAATTCCGTACCTTAGGAATGCCATTCCCAAGGTTGCTGCATCTGCTCAAGCTGATTCTGAAAGCCGGCGGCAAACGCGGTGTACCCCAGGGGGGGCCGATTTCACCGCTGCTTGCAAATCTCTATCGGAACGGCGTGGATGAGATGCTGGAGAAAGCCAAGGCAGTCACCATGGCTACACGCATATTGAGTATGCCCGTTTCGCCGACGACCTGGCGGCGCTCGTTGATGGTCACCCCCGCTGGCAGTGGCTCGTGGAAATGGCGTACAAGAGACTCCTCGAACTCGTTTTTCAAGGAACGGCTGGCTGTTTGTTACTGAGAAAGTTGAGTAATTTATTTACTGCTTTTCCAGTTAAGGAGCAAGGCTGAATTTGCGATAACAAGCACCGAACCTGCATTATGTACCAACGCACCGACCACCGGATTGAGTATGCCGATCATCGCCAGAACAATGGCAATAAAATTCAGCGTCAAGGAAAAAGTCATATTCAGTTTGATCGTGACCATCATCCGTTTGGCAAGATTAAGCAGATGAGGCAGATAGCGGACATCATCCTGGTACGGGATGATGTCCGCGGCATCCACTGCGATGTCGCTGCCGATGCCCCCGAGTGCAATCCCGACGAGCGCCCGTTTCAGGGCGGGCGCATCGTTGACGCCGTCGCCCACCATGCAGACCGGCAGGCCCTGCTCCTGATAACGGTCGATGGCATGAAGCTTGTCTTCCGGCAGGCAATCCGCCTGCAATTCGTGAATGCCCGACAGTTTGGCAATGTGGGCAGTTGCCTGGAGATGGTCGCCGGTGAGCAAAACTGTTTGCACACCCATCCCTTCAATCTGGCCGACGACGGCCACCGCGTCATTGCGGAGGGTGTCGGCCAGGGCGATAAAGCCCGCCTCTTTGTTGTCAACTGCGACATAAATCACCGTGCAACCAGCACCGATGGATCGTTTCCGCTACTCTGCCGATCTCCTCGGGAACAGAAACGGCAAAGCTGCTGAGCAGTTCGGAATTCCCGGCCAGTATGATTGATATGCCCGTCGATTTCCGCCGTGACGCCCCGGCCCAGA
>JAHFUH010000454.1 GCA_023265215.1 Acidobacteriota bacterium | reverse complement strand
ACGAGTCGGGTCCATGCGCGTTGATCAGTTCGGTTGCAATCCCGAGCGAACCGTTCCCAGATAATGGGCGCATGATTGCAAGCGGAAGTATTTCAGTGGGAAAGCTCAATTTTCGAAGCACCGGGTCCAGCCAGGCAGCAAGCATTTCAATCGCACCGGCCCCGCGCAGCATACCCACCGCAACGAGAATCGCGACAAGGTAGGGAATGATGCGAATTGCCATCTGAAATCCTCCCTTGGCGCCTTCCACAAAACTCTCATAAACCTTGACACCTTTCAGTGCCCCGTAAATCGGGATTAGAACCAGAAAAACAGGAATTGCCCAAATGGATATAGTCCCAATAACGTGCTGAATCATGATTGCACCTTTTCTTTTCGGTCACGCTCGGCGGAAAATACAGGCAGCTTTTCCAGAATTTTAACGGTGGCGACTCCTGCGATAAGCGCTGTAAAACTGGCAACAATTGTCGTTCCTATAACCGCTGTTGGCTCCTTGGAACCAGCCGAAGCCATGACGCCTATCATCGTAGCGGGTATAATTTGGATTCCAGCCGTATTGATTGTGAGAAACGTGCACATCGCATTGGTTGCAATCCCCGGGCGTTTGTTCAATGTTTCAAGGTCTTCCATCGCTTTCAACCCGAGAGGTGTGGCGGCATTGCCCAATCCCAACATATTGGCTGCAATATTCATCGTCATGCTCCCGATAGCCGGGTGATCCCGGGGCACATCAGGAAAGAGCCATTTCATAACAGGAGCAATAACCTTGGCGATAACGGACATCAGTCCCGAATCCTCAGCGATTTTCATGATCCCGAGCCAAAGGGCCATAACTCCAACCAGATTGATAGCGATAGTCACGGCGCTCTTGGCCGAATTAAAGGCTGATTCTGTGACACTCTCAATTTTGCCGTTGATTCCTCCCAGAATTACGGCAAGAATGATCATAGTAAGCCAAATGTAATTCATCATGATTCGCTCCGTGTTATATAGTTAGAAGCTTTATGAGCGTATTTCAGGGCATGTTAATGAATAACATAACTTTTGCCAATACCCCTGGCATCTGAAATGGATATTCCTACCATTCATCCGTCGAGATTAAAACCGGGAGATTCCGTCGCTATTGTAGCACCCGCCGGGCCGATTGAGCATCGGGACAGCCTGAACCTTGGGATATCGGCTCTGGAAAGGATGGGATTTCGTGTTCGATTCGATGAGCGCATCTTCCAGTCATTCCACTATCTCGCCGGCACCGATGCCGACAGAGCTGAAGAACTCATGCGTGCATTCGAAGATCCGGAAGTCCGGGCAATAGTCGGGTTACGCGGCGGATATGGCTGTTCCAGGCTGATGCCCTTTCTGCAGGAGAGAAGGTTTCGAAGTTTCCCCAAGCTGTTTATGGGTTTCAGCGATTTAACGACTCTCCATATGTTCTTTCGAAGACGCTTCGGATGGATTACTATTCATGGGCCAATGGCTGTAACGCTGGGAAAACTCGCGCTCGATCAGGAATCCCATCTTCTCTCGCTTTTGACTGACCCTGAATACCATCCATTGCTTAGCTTTGACCAGCTTGAAAGCTGGAAGCCCGGGATTGCGGAAGGAGTGTTGGCGGGAGGGTGTTTGTCCATTGTAGAAGCCAGCATTGGTACGCCCTACGAAATCAAAACAGAGGGGAAAATTCTATTTCTGGAAGACCAGGGAGAACCTCCCTACCGGTTGGACCGGATGCTCACGCACCTTCGCCTGGCGGGCAAGCTTGAAGGAATATCGGGACTGCTCTTGGGAGATTTCCTCGATTGTGATCTATATCAAGGAGACAGCTCTCACAAACAAGGCGGCTATACTTCCAAAGAAGCATTGCAACAAATATTAGAAGATTTAAATATTCCTATCCTGGCCGGCTTCCCTGCCGGTCATGGAAGCGTCAATTGGGCACTTCCACTGGGATTAAAGGTGCGAATTGATGCAAATTCCCGCGCGGTTGAATTTCTGGCCTCTACAGTTATCTAATATCTAAGGGCATGCGCAAGAATTACTTGGCATTTTGCTGCTGGCTCCCAGGCCCGCTGGCTAGGCGCTAGCGACGAGAACTGGGTCCGAAGGCCCAGACATGCCGGGCTGCATGTAAGGAGTGAGCAACAACGCCAGCGGGCCTGCGGGCCGCAGCCCGAAGGGGCGAGGAGGCCGGGCGGGCATCTGCTTCGTTCCGCTCCTAGACGATGACACTGCATCGCCTGCGTCGCGTCGCCTTGCATCTGCCCGCCCGGCGCTCGCGCCAAAATGCCAAGTAATTCTTGCGCATGCCCTAAGTAAAATAAATACAACAACAAACAGCCATATCAAAACAGGGGACGCTGCCCGATTTCCGCTCTCCCGGCGGACAATTCCCAGGATTTTTCCGGCGGAAATAGGGTAACGTCCCCTGTTTTGAAAATTATCGTATAACCCCTTTTTTGTTAGGGTGTTATAATTGCCTTAAAAGAGGCTTTACAGCTGAGGAAACAGTTTGATACATTGTGATTTTTAAGCCTCCTTTCTGTGCTTTTGTCTGAATCTGGGCTGTCACGAGGTATAGCGTTGAATCGAGAGTGAATATGAACCTGCATGGTTCCATTACAGAACTCCAACACGCCGTAGTTCAGCTATATCATAAACTTGAGCAACGCTTTGTTGAAAATAAGCTGATCAGTGAGCTCTGGAGTGCAATGGCTCACGACATCTCTCAGCAAGTCAGCAGCCTTCATGCGCTTCCTCCTTCATTTTGGAATCATCTGAAACAAGATCTGGATGGCTTGACTGCAGCGATCGCTTCCATTTCCCGGGTACAAATTAACGATCAAGATTCTGAGCGTTCTCTGAAAAGCTGCCTGGAACTTGCGCTTTGTATTGAAGAGCCGATTACATTGAAAGCCTACGTCCCGATAATCCGCGGCTTGCGCGAAAACCAGGCGAACCAGTCTTTGGATTTCTACATCATGGTGAAATCTCACTTAGCTCGCATTTCCCGGGTAACTCAAGCTTATTCAGGAGATCCACTGATAATTCGGCGATCGAGTTTCCTGCTTCAAGATTTTGAAAAGGAAGTTCAGAAGCCCCAGGTGCCTTCCACGCGCAAAGTGGATAATGCAGTTCACCATGCTGCATCCAAATCCCGGGGAGTAAAACAGGAAGCAAAGCCGCCTCGGACCGCAACGAAGCGCATGGCTAATCCACTTGCAAAGAGATCTTTGAACCGCCCCGGACGCGCAAAACCCCTGATTGACAAAGTTGAAATACGCCGCAGCCGCGCACGCCGGTAAAAACATCCTAAGATCTGGGGTGCAAATGGAAGTGAGACTCAAAAGGCAAAAAGAACAGCGCCTGGGAGCGCCGGCGTCCTCGCCGGCACATATTCACGACTACCAGATATGTTTGCCAAAAACCCTACAAGTCGCTGCAGCTCTTTGATTAATTCGGAAATTCCCGATGTGCGCACCTGCCTGCCGGCGAGGACGCCGGCGCTCCCAGGGCATAAGCCCATTAGGTTTTGAGTCCCACTTCCGTTTGCACCCTAATTTCTGGCATTGGTTGATTTTCGCCTTACCAAAACACATACTTAAGCAGGTGATTTTGCTTTTGAGCGCGCTCTGAAAACAGAGGAGGAATAAAGTTGTTCAAAAATTCAGGTACGAAATGGCCAAATCCGGATGAATTGCGGAAAGATATGGAGGAGTTCTTCTCCAAGAAATATGGCGACCAAGTAAAGCTGGGGGTTCTGAGTGCCGAACCGGATCAGGCGCGCACGGCGGATGATGGGACGGAGACCAAAGAGGCTCCTCTGGATTTAAACTTTGATTACCTGCCTCGCGACATAAAAAAATATCTGGATCGCTTTGTGGTCAAGCAAGACAATGCTAAAAAGGTTCTGGCCACAACAATTTGCGATCATTACAATCACATAAAACGCTGCTCGGCCAAGGGTCCTTGCCGGGAGTACTCCAAACAGAATGTAATCATGCTTGGCCCCACCGGCGTGGGAAAAACATATCTGGTTCGTACCATCGCAGATTTGATCGGAGTTCCCTTCGTCAAAGCGGATGCCACCAAATTTTCTGAAACCGGTTATGTCGGAGGAGATGTCGAAGATCTTGTTAGAGAACTGGTCCACAAAGCAGATGGGAATGTGCGGTTAGCAGAGTATGGAATCATTTATCTCGATGAAATCGACAAGATCTCGACGCCATCGAATATCTTGGGTCGGGATGTGAGCGGCGGCGGAGTTCAGCGAGGCCTGTTGAAACTGATGGAAGAGACCGAGGTAAGTCTTCGCACGCCATTCGATCTGACTTCCCAGCTTCAGGCGGCTATGGAATTCCAATCCAAAGGCAAGGTCTCCCGCTCGCTAATCAATACCCGCCATATTCTGTTCATTGTGAGCGGTGCGTTCAATGGACTGGCCGAAATTATCCGCAAGCGCCTGGGTGCAAAAGCTATCGGCTTCACAGCTTCCGGCCGGCGGGTTCCAAAAGACGAGGATTATCTGCAGTTCGCAAAAAGCAACGATTTCATCGAATACGGATTTGAATCGGAATTTGTAGGCAGACTGCCCGTGGTTGTCAGTTGCCATGAACTGGGAATCGAAGACCTTTTCGAAATCCTGAAAAATTCGGAAGGGTCCATCATGCGGCAATACGTTAATGCATTCGACGCCTATGGAATAGAACTGGCCACTACAGATGAAGGGCTTTATCGCATTGCGCAAAAAGCTTATGAGGAGCACACGGGAGCACGCAGCCTCGTAGGGGTTTGTGAACGCACTTTCCGGGAGTACAAATACAATCTTCCGCAC
>JAHFUH010000453.1 GCA_023265215.1 Acidobacteriota bacterium | reverse complement strand
AGATGACCGTGATGCTGGAGACCGGCCTGGACATCAAACCGGTCATCACCCACCGGTATCATTACACGGAATTTGAAAAAGGATTCGAAGTGATGAGAAACGGTCAGTCCGGCAAAGTGGTTTTAAACTGGGCCTGATCCGGGGGCGCCAAATTCCCAGGGAATAATTATCCGGGCGATTGACTTTGGTTGTCCTGTTTGTTAGCCTAATGGCCGCACCATTGCTCCTCAGTAGCTCAATGGTAGAGCATTCGGCTGTTAACCGAAGGGTTGTAGGTTCGAGTCCTACCTGAGGAGCCAGACATTTTCCTATCATATTGAATCAAAACAACTTACAGCATCGGCAATTAAGCCCCCCTACCAGGACCCCCACCATTATTTAAGTGGTAGGCACCAACAAAAAAGGCTCCCGAAGGAGCCTTGGTGAATATCCCGGTCAGAATAGCTCACCTCCCGAAATTAACGAAAGCATCCACGAATAGCCGCTCATCGATTGACAGCTCTTTAGTCTTCGCCATGCGCTTGACGGCTTCCCGAGCAGGCATAATCCCCCAACTGGCGTACGGCTTCAGCATGTCGTCAGGGCCATAGGCTGCGCCCACAGGTCGCTCAACAAGAACTGGTTGACCATAAGAACTACTGGAATGTTCGGTGCTCAATTCGAATGACGGGGTGAGTGTAACTTTTGATATAGTGGACTGAGCCATTTCGTTTCCTCCTTGTAGGAATCGGGTTGGTTAGGGTCCGGCTGCCGGTTCCTGCCGGTGCCGGATCTGCTCCAGATTGCGCCCTGCAGCCATGCCATGTCAATCAATTCTTCCAGGCAGCCCCACGCGCGCGGGAGAACCGGGTCAAACTGGTAGGTGTGCCCCTACCAGTTAGGCAGCCCCTCGCGCGCGCGGGAGAACCTCTTTCGGCACATTGCCAACCCGCATCGTGGTGACATACTGATCCTTGGAGAAGCCCGAATCCTTAGCTGCTTGGGTGCGTGATAATTTAGTAGGGGCGACCCCTCCTAATTGTTTGGGTCCGGTTTTTCCTTTCTCAATCAGCCGGATCAGCTCCCCTGCTCGATGAATTGCCCGCGTAATGGTCACATTGCCTCGATAGGAATTAGCCGTTTAACGCCCCAGGTTGAACGATCGCGGCAAGGCCTTTGTCTTGCTATGGCCGTTTTGAAATGTTGCGGCGTTTCCGGCTCACCGGCCCTGCCGCCAGGGTGTAGAAGGTGCCTTTGACCGGCAGGCGTCCGGATCCGATTCCGTCGAAGTAGCGGTTTTTATTAGAGAGCGGCTTATCCCGAAGGCCCGCGCCGCCTGCGGGTCCAAAAATCTAAATCAGCGAACTTGATTTGAAATACGGCGCAGGCGGCGCGCAATGGATTCATCAAGAGCGCGAATCGTCCGCTTCGCTCTGGTTGTTTGTGTTTTTTCAGATTCTTTCTCAAGTTTTTTGAGTTCAAGACGAAATATCCGGTCTTCTAAATCAATCAATTGCTCGATCATATCGTTTTCTCCAAAAATGAAACCTTATTAGCCAATCCCTGAACGCGGTTCTTATCGAGCCTCGGATGCACGTGCAGGACGCCAGGTACTATCATCGTCCCCTTGTCTAAATCGGTCGTCTCAGGCTGTGGCCTCATGTCCGCAGCTTGGGTTTCACTGATTTCGAGGATCTCCAGCGTGTTAAGCGGAAAATGTGCAATTTCCTTTTTTGCCGCTGCGATGAAGTCCTCAATATCCGCAAGGCTGCAATGCATCATCTCCATCAAATTTTTCCTGAGTTCCATAATTCGCGCCCGGCACTTATCGAGCGCCTCGCCGTTGTGGCGAACCAGTACGGTTTCACGCACACGACGGCCCATGATGTCACGCGCCGGTTCGACGCGCTCAAAGGAATAAAGCCCCGAAAGCTTTTTCATCGAATCCAAAAGCTCTTCAGCGGCGTCCGTGATAACCGGACGGCTGAAGACTTCGATTTTTTGGTGAAGCGAATCGCGCTTAATTTGATGTTGGTATTTTATGGAATCCCGCTGACGACGAAGTTTAATCAACTCTGCCTCAAGCTCAAATACCGTAGGGCTTCCCGCCGCCCTGGCATTATTCCAGCGCGATGCCAACGCGATACATTGAACGTCGATCGCATCGAAGCGCTTTTTTTCTTCCGGCCAGGTTGCCACGTGCGCGTCCAACTCCGAAACAAGCCGCGCACTCTCTCTTTTTTTTGAATCGAAAAATTCTTGAATTTTCATTTTGCAAATTCCTTTCCAGCGCATCCGCGCCAGGTTGTTGTTGTGCTACTTTTGCGAAAACAGTTTCGCAAAACTCTTTTGTAAATTCCGGCAGATAACCTCTGCCCGCCCCCGATCCGGCGCCAACGTGATCCAGGGGGATTCCAAATTCGGATCATCGTAAACACTTGTCCCGCTCGCCTTCTTAAATGACAACTTTTTTAGGAATGTAGTTTCGTCGTTTTTACTTTTCATCAGATTCATCCTTTGGATCAAGCCACACGCTTTCATTCGGATTTGAGTAAACAGAGCCGCCGCCGCCTTCAACCATCGCGCGCGAGAAAGCCAATAACATAGCTATTGCCGAATCTATTTTTAGCCGCCGATCATCCGGACGTACCGGATAAACATTGTCCTTGCGGTCGTAGTGGCCGACCACATTGCTTATACACCAAGCAAGAGGTGCATTCTCTTTGGAGCTACTGATTATTTTGTGCTGAACTATAAGTGATTCACACTTTTTAGTTGCTTCCGACAGATGAGAGACGCGCATCGGGATAGCAACTATATTGAAACGCGCCTCATCCAAATCCGTTGCCAATTCGTTTGCCTGCCACGGGTCGAAGCATACTTCCGCAATGTTCAGTCCCCATTCATCGCGAGCTTTGATGATGTCGTTTATGATCAGGCTGTAATCCATACGGTTTCCGGGAACGGTTTTGATTAAGCCTTGTGCCGCCCATGTCATGAACTGGGGATTGCCTTCTACTTCCGATTCGGGCAGGTAATGATCAGCAAGTACAAAATAGGAATCGTTTTCCAACGGAAACACATAGACTACCGCGCAGAAGTCGTGAAGAGGTGCAAGGTCGATTCCCACATAGCAGCGTTCGCCCCGAAATTCTTCTCGCGTAACATCGGTGCCCGCCGCCAGGAATTGCACAACATCAAATAGATGCTGATCGGCGTGTATCCAACAGCAGAGACGCTTAGTTTTGAAGTTACTCTCAAATGAAGGCTCCACTTCAGCCTTCTTACACTGTCGGCGCAGATCATCTTCAAAGACACTAATATTCAAATTGGGATTGCACATCGCCCATATCTTAGGATCCTTCCAACTATCGTCTGCTGCATCGTCATCCAGACCCCATATGGCAGAAAAGAAGCTCGGATCCTCCGTTGCACCCGCTACTACCTTCCGGGCATACTCCCGGACCTGGTAGCACACTCCGGTTCTATCGTTGCCAGCCGTGCTGATAGCGAAGATTAGAGAATTGACACGTGCGCCGGTTGCTGATTCCAAAGCGTTCCACGTCCCCGGATTAGAATGAGCATGTAGTTCATCCACAATGGCACAGTGGACGTTTAAACCGTCCAGGCTGATAGAGCCTCGATCTTCCGAAGCAAGCGCGCGCAATACTCCATGGGTCGCCGGTAGAGTAATCGAATGCTGGAGAATTTTAAGACCGAATGCAGAAGCCAGCCCGGGAGCTTTTTTGACAAAGCGCATGGCAGCATCGAAGACTATTTTGCTTTGTTCCCTGGAAGTAGCTGCGCT
This sequence comes from Acidobacteriota bacterium, assembly GCA_023265215.1. Lineage (GTDB taxonomy): Bacteria > Acidobacteriota > UBA6911 > UBA6911 > UBA6911 > UBA6911. The sequence goes on along the minus strand of JAHFUH010000453.1, from coordinate 1,045 downwards.
GAATATTTGCGCTCCCGGTTCGCCATCGGCACATAGCAGATACAGCCCGATAGCCGATGCAATCAAAGACTTCCCATTTTTTCGAGGAAGCTCACAATAAGCAGTTCGAAAACGCCGGTTGCCTTCGGAGGTGAGCCAGCCAAATATTTCACAGAGTATCCAGCATTGCCAGGGTTGAAGGAATATATTCTCGCCACGGCTCGCCCAGATTCCCTCAGTGTGAGGAAGCTCCTCGATAAACGCACAAGCCCGGAAAGCTTCTTCCTCGATGAACTGATAAGGCCATGTCTCGGAGAACATACGTTCATGGTCGGCGATAGTGCGAGCACAAGCGTCCATGATAGTCTTCGGCGCCGGGATGGTGCCGGCCGTAACCTGGTGGCAGTAGTCGAGAGCTACGGCGCCATAATCACTCATGGGAAACGATTGCCTTCCGCTGAAACGATAACCATTTGCTTTGCTCTGTTTGAACTGTTGGTTCCGCCGACACGCCGCCCCTACTACCCGGAGTAAAGCCGAATTGCATGGCAAGCTTTATGTAGTGGCCGACTAAACCGGGGGATAATTCCTTCCCAGATACTTCAGAATCGACGATCTTGGCGAACAGCGTACAGAGCATTGCCAGCGCGCCCCGGTCAAGCCTGGTGACATTCCTGGAGCGCTTAAGCTCGCCTATGGTGTAGTTCCATTCGGCTTTTGCACGCTTGCACAGCCATTCGGGGCATTTGGGCACAGAGAAGGGAACAGACTGCAGCGGCTTTTTTGCCCGGTCCTGCCGGAATGTGCCCTCGATTTTCTTCAAATCATCGCTTTTGGGTCTTTGTGGCATTTTAACCACCTCCGTTTGCTATAGTTTCATGAGCCAAATCTTCAGCGAAAATAGCCACCCGGTCTTTAGCCTGTGGCTGTAGAGATAAACTATGCCGGTAGGGGTCTTGACACCCGCTTTCAACATCATTGCACCTGTTCCCGTTTTGCCTCGCCGTACAGCACAATCAGGCCATCACCCTGCAGAGTACACATAGGTCCAGCCCGATATACATGC
>JAHFUH010000063.1:8543-15485 GCA_023265215.1 Acidobacteriota bacterium | reverse complement strand
GATTGTAATCATTGATCTCGTCAGGAGATTTTTAGTCGGTTTCCTTGGAATTCGCAAGAGACCTGAGACGGCAAATGACTCCGCTATGTCCCCAAACCAGATGGTCAAGGACCCCGTGTGCGGGATGTATATGGATTCGAGGCTTGCAGTCCGGCTGGAAAACAGAAACGAGACTTTGTATTTTTGCTCGGAAAATTGCAAGACGAAGCATCTAGAAGTGTCCACAGGAGCTGGAATCGGTTCAACTGTCGGCTAGTCCCAAGTCCCGGTTTATGTCTCCGGGTATGAGGGGATCCCTTTGAGTGATATTTTTCGCTGTTAAAAACCCGATTTGCCATCGTATAATCGTATTCTCTGCCATCCTTGCAATGCTTATGGATGAGGTCCAGAAGAGTGGTTGATTCAGAAAAAGAAAAATCTGATTGCTGCAAAAAGAAGCGTTTTTCCGAGGAAATGATACGGGATTGCCTCATTGTCATGGAATCGGGCGATGTTGAGGATCTCTTCGAAATAATTCCCCGCGTAGGTGTTTTGCGCGATCCCCGATTTAACGAACCGCTTCTTGCTTTTCTTGCCCAGAAGGATATCAAAAAGCGTGAGTTTGCCGCCTATTCAATGGGGGCTATGGGCAGCAGGGCATTTCTTGAGCCGCTTAAGAAGGCCTTTATCGAATCCAGAAAACTGAAAGGTTTCGGTGCTCACGAGTTCCAGATTGCCATTATTGAAGCCATCGGTGCGATCGGAGATGATGCGACAGTGGACTTCTTTTTGCCGGCTCTGAAAAGCTGCTGTGCAGCCAAGGTTGCCAAAGAGGGAAAGGGCACCACCAGAAGCGCGGACAGGATGAGCAAGTGGATCATTGAATCCCTTGGCGCAATTGCCCAGCAGGGCGGCACTCGCTCCCTGCAGGCTCTGCTCGAACTCGCCACTCATGGTGACCCGGAAATACAGGCGCAGGCTCTCTCCGAATTGTCCGTTGCCTACTGGCACCGGCCGAATGAAATCGAAGATCGCACTTTGGAACAGATTTACCAGCTGACCACGCATCATGAAACTCAGGTCGCGGAATCTGCTCTGGCCGCTCTCCAAAATCTCGCGGACGTAGGCTGCCAGCGCGCGGAAAAATACTTCACCTCATCTGGAGAACGCGAAGAATAATCGCCGCTCCGGGAACGCGGGCGGGACGCCCGCATGCAAGGCCAACTGAAAAAGTTGGGATCAAGATTCCCTCGCTTCGCCTGGCTGAATCGTCGCTTCATTTTTCTGCGCAGAATACTCAAATATCGAGGAAATGGCCAATTTGAATGGGGTCTTGGGTAAGAGGTGCGGGCGGAAGGCTTCGCAGAAACATTCTGCCATAGCTCTTGGTCAGTATGCGTTTGTCCAAGAGGGCAAGAATCCCACGATCCGTTTTGCTGCGAATCAGCCTGCCCAAACCCTGTTTTAGGAGGATGGTTGCATTCGGGATTTGATAATCGTAAAAGGCATTGCCGCCGGAATCATTTACATGTGCGATGCGGGCCGCAACTACCGGATCGCTCGGTACCGAGAACGGAAGCTTATCGATGATTACGCAGCTCAGCTGCTCTCCCTGCACATCAACTCCCTGCCAGAAGCTGCTCGTTGCAAACAGGACCGCGTTGGGAAGGTTGCGGAAAGCATCCAGCAGCCCGGACTTGCTTTTTTCCCCCTGGATCAGGATTGGGTAATTTAGACGGTTTTTCAAGGAATGGTGGACCTGTTCCATCTGGCTGTAACTTGTAAAAAGCACAAAAGCCCGGCCCCGGCTGGCCTCCAGAATTGTTTCGATTTCATTGCAGGCATGCCTAACCCATCCCTCCTCCCTAGGTTCTGGAATATTCCGAGGGATATAGAAAACTGCCTGGCTGCCGAAGTCGAAATGTGATGGGACTATAAGCTCATCAGCCGTTTGCAGTCCAAGGCGGGATTTGGCAAATTGAAAATTGCCCCCTGTGGAAAGAGTGGCGGATGTGAGAATGGCGGAATCCACCTTGGAAAAAAGGCGATCCTGCAGGATTTCCGAAATGTTGATGGGAGAAGCCCAGAGAAAAACTCCGCCCCTTCCCCGTATTTCACACCAATACACGTGTTCATTGGAATCGAGCTCGAGGATGGATGCAAGGTTGTCCTCGATCTCCTGGCATCTGCGAATCAGCGCTTCGATACTTTCGCTCTGAACCGGGACATTGGCGAGAGCCGATTTGAACGCACCGATCTGAATCCGGAGTGCCTTATAGGGAGAGCTTATGCTGTCCTCGGATAGCGGGCCTCGCCTGACGCCCAGACCTTCGCCGAGCGGATGCAGTGTAAATCGACCTTCTTTGCTGCTTTGGAATGAAAGAAAAAACTCTTTGGAGCGCTGGTACAGTTTGGCGATCTGGTTGGAAAGAAATTCGGACCCGGCCTTCAATTCCGTCAGGGCTTTGTCGGCGTCCCGGATGAGTTCCTCGATTCTGTAATTACTCACCATCGTCCCGAAATACTGTGTGGCGACATCTTCGAGCTCGTGCGCCTCATCAAAAACAAGGATCGAGTAATCGGGAAGGATCGCTCCAAAATCTCCCTGTCTCAATGCCAGGTCTGCAAAAAAAAGATGATGATTTACAATGACGATGTCCGACTGCATGGCCTGCTGTCTCACTCTTGTGACGAAACAGGCGTCGAAATTTCGGCATTTCTGGCCCGAGCACGTCTCCCTGCGGGCATCCAGCCGATGCCACAGCAGCATATCTTCCGGCAGGTCAGTCAATTCCCCGCGATCGCCGGTTTTGGTTTTTTGAGCCCACTCCCTGATCATGGACAATCGTTCGGGATCGTGAGGAGAAAAGAGATACTGCTCTCCATTCATTTCTTCCAGCTTGTTCCAACAGAGGTAATTGCTCCGCCCTTTCATGTAGCAGACCGAAAATTTTTGGTCCAGGGCTTTCTCGAGAAATGGGATGTCCCTGGAGAAAAGCTGCTCCTGCAAGTTCTTTGTGGCGGTAGAGATAATGACCCGCTTTCGGGAAAATATAGCTGGAATGAGATAGGCAAGTGTCTTCCCGGTGCCGGTGCCGGCTTCTACACAAAGATGGTGATTCTGTTTAATTGCGCTGATAACAGCTTGCGCCATCCGGATTTGGCCAGGCCGGTATTCATAAGCCGGGTGGCTCTTGGCTATTACCCCTTCGGGACCCAGCATGTGTTCGAGTTCGTCATCCGAAAAAGCCATATCCGCACCTTGACGCAGTAACTATAACTGCAAGCATCACATCTATAAAGCAGTTCTGAGAATAAACGCAAATTAAGTCTATCGGGGTCGGGGTCGGCTTTTATGTAATAAAACTGATTGTGTATCAAATCAGCAGGGGGAGTCATTAAATGAACTGCCAAATCATAATCGACGTTTAAAAAAGCCGACCCCGATACCGACCCCGACCCCGAGAGCTTCAATTGATGCTCACATCTGGAAGTGTTCAGGTATGATGGTCACCTGGAGGCAGATATGGAACTCGAGAACCCGGAAACCGCTGTTTTGGAGCACAAAGAGATCTATCGTGGAAAGATCGTCGGCCTGCACGTGGATACCATTAAGCAACCATCCGGGCGGACCACAATCCGGGAAGTCGTTTTGCACCCCGGCGGAGTGACCGCGGTTCCTGTTCTGGATGACGGCCGCATTTTGCTGATCCGGCAATTCCGCTATCCCATAGGTAAGTTTATACTTGAACTCCCTGCTGGGAAACTCGATACAGGACAGCCGCCATTGGAGACCATCGCTCGTGAACTGGAAGAGGAGATTGGCTATAGCGCCCGATCCATCAGTCACGAATGCACTTTTTACGCGACCCCCGGGATCAGCAATGAATCGATTCATCTTTTTTTTGCCCGCAATCTTGTCCCCTGCGCCCAAAGGCTGGAAGAGGGTGAGCACATTACGGTTGAATCTTACTCCCTTGAGGAATGCCTGCAGAAGATCAGCACGGGGGAAATAGCGGATGCAAAAACGATTCTGGGAATTCTCTGGTACGAGAGAAATAATGCGATGAAGAGTGCAAGAGATTCGGCTGGCAGTGGTCGTTAAGCTATGATAATATGTAAGAATGAGCAAAACGGCTGTTGGTTCGGACGTTGAGGCATATTGTACAAAATGCAAGATGATTCTGGCGCATGCTGTTGTCGCCATGGAGGGGGCAAAACCCCGCCGCGTGCGCTGCAATACCTGCAATGGTGAGCACAATTTCCGTGCGGCGAAGCCGGTAGCGAAAGCTGCATCCAAAAAAGCTGACAAGCCGGCGAAGGCAAAGACTACTACAAAAAGGACTCGGCAGTCCTGGGATGAGGTGATGCAGGAAGCTTTGGCAAAACCTCATAAACGATACAGCATGTCGGGCAGCTTTGGAGAGGGCGACTGGATAGAGCACGCCACTTTTGGCCTGGGATGCGTTCAATCATTTGTCCCACCCAATAAGATAACAGTACGCTTTGCAGATACTACCCGGATGCTTGTTTGCAACCAAAGCTAGGAACGCGGACCTTCCTAATACTCGGACAGGCTCCTAGGTGAGAAGCGTAGCCTCTGCTTCCTCTTCAATTCTGGAAACGCTAAAGCTCCTGGTGCCGGGAGCTTCCACCAGAACTCTGCGCCAAATGCTTGCGCAGGAACGAATTACTGTTAATGGAATAATCTGCAAATTAGGCAACCTGCAGGTTTGTTCGGGCGATGTTATCGAAATTGGGCCCCGCAGAATCCTCTCAAAACTTCCCGCCGGCCTGGAAATTCTGTACGAAGACAAAGATATTCTGGTTATCCAAAAGCCCTCGGGCCTGTTGACGGTCGCCACTGTCGACGAACGGGAACGGACTGTTTTCGCCTATTTGCGGCAGAACCTGAAAGAGGTTGATGTCAGGCAGAAGTTGTTCATCGTCCATCGTCTGGATAAATTCGCCAGCGGAGTCCTGGTCTTCGCCAAATCGGAGAATGTGAAAGAATCGCTGCAAAAGCTGTTCATCAAACACGACATACAGCGGAAGTACTGGGCAATCGTCGAGGGGCGTGTCGAAGAAAAACAAGGAACTATCCAAAGCCACCTGGCGGAGAATCAGTCGCTTCGGATGCACTCCACCAATGACGCGCGGCGAGGAAAATCCGCGGTGACCCATTTTCGTGTTCTGCGCTGGTTTCCGGGCTTGACTGTCCTGGAGGTGACGCTTGAGACCGGACGCAAGAACCAGATCCGTGTCCACCTTTCAGAGATGGGACACCCGATTGTGGGGGATCAAGCCTACGGCAGCACGCAGAATCCGCTCGGCAGACTGGGACTGCATGCTTTCTGTCTTGGATTCAACCATCCGACCCAGGGCAAACCGCTTCTATTCAAAACAGCTCCTCCGCCGGAATTTGAGCGCTATCTGCGGAAGGCTATCGACAATCACTAATCCACAGCGATTTCATCAGGCGCTCGAAGTCAATGATGCGCTCAATGTGATGGTGCGCCCCATCCTTCGGATCTCCTTCCCTAACCAGCACCGTAGTCATCCCAAGATTTACGGCAGGAACGATGTTGACCAGCGAATCCTCCAGCAGGATGCATTCTTCGGGCTGAGCTGAGATTTCAGCTAAAACTTTGAAATAGGCCCGGCGGTTGGGTTTGTTTACAAACTCCAGGAAATGTATGTCGAGGATCGATTCGAAATGACGGAGTATGCCGAGCCGGGAAAGGACGCGTCTGGCATGCGGGGCATCCGCGTTTGTAAAAATGACCTTCCGGAGGGCCAGACGTTCCAGCATCTGATCCAGGCTGCTGTCATAGCAAAGATATCCGTCCAGCGGAATATCGTGGACGAAGGATAGGAATTCATCCGGATCAATATCGTAATGGTGGCGCAAGGCGCTGAGAGTCGTGCCGTGACTCCTGAGGAAAGCGTCCCGTGTCCTGCTTGCTTCCTCCGGGTTCAATCCCAGCCGTTCGATCATAAATCGATTCATGCGTTTCCCGATTTCTTGCATCAGGCCGCACGATTGCGGATAAACCGTATTATCAAGATCAAAAAGAGCGTATTTAAAATTCCTGGTCAATTCTTTCCTCTTTGCCGGCCGGTTTATCCAGTTTCCCTAATGCCGCCAGGAGGGAGTGGCGGATATTGGGAATTTCCTTTTCCAGGTCGTCCAGCAGGCGGTTCATGCGTTTGCGTTTGAGATTTTTCTGTTGCCCGCACAGGTTGCAGGGAATGATGGGATAGTTCTGTAGGGACGCGAACGCGCGGATGTCGGACTCCCAGCAGTAGGCCAGCGGCCGGATTACGATATTGCGTCCATCTTCGCTGCGCAGCAGGGGCGGCATGCCACGATGAGAGCCCTCGAAAAACAGGTTGAGCAGGAATGTCTGCAGAATATCATCCGCGTGGTGGCCCAGCGCGATCTTTGTGCATTTTTCTTCGACGGCTGTGTTGTATAGAATGCCCCTTCGGAGGCGGGAGCAAAGGGAGCAGGTTGTCTCGCCCTCTTCAAGAACCCTTTTGACAATAGAATAAGTGTCTTTGCTGATGATTCGGAAGGGAACTCCCTGCGCGCAAAGATATTCAGCAAGAGTGGATTCGGGAAAACCGGGCTGTTTCTGGTCCAGGCTAACGGCCAGCAGATCGAAGCGGACCGGGGCGCGCCTCTGCAGATCCTGCAACAATGTGAGGAGAGTGTAGCTGTCCTTGCCGCCGCTGAGGCAGACCATAATGCGATCACCCTCGACAATCATTTTATAATCGTCGATAGCCTGTCCTACTCCGCGCAGCAATTTTTTTCTAAGGGTTTCGATGGGTTTCATAAAAGGATAGATTGTAGCACGACGGAGCGCGGGCGTCCCGCCTGCAGGGTGCAATCGGAAGTGGGACTCTATCTGTCATTTATCAATGGTCATTTGTCATTTCCTCCTTCAGCTGTCCAAT
>JAHFUH010000063.1:0-8533 GCA_023265215.1 Acidobacteriota bacterium | reverse complement strand
GCGTTACCTTTCTTGGAACCGGCAGCGCTTTTTCCGATGGCGGGCGTTACCATGCCGCTTACCTGATCCAGAGTTCGAAGGGGTCGCTGTTGCTGGATTGCGGTCCGACAACGCTTGCGTCCCTAAAGCGCCTCGACCTGCCCACTGGCCAGATTGATCAGATTCTCCTTAGTCACTTTCACGGGGACCATTTTGCCGGATTGCCGTTTCTTTTCCTGGAATATGTCTATGTAGCGCCAAGAAAAAGACCGCTTGTGATTGCCGGCCCGCCGGGAGTTGAAGAATTTGTCAGCGGACTTTTCAAGGCGATGTTCCGGGATTCCGCTTCCGAGCCACTGCCGTATGCAATTGAATATATCGATGCATTGCCGCATCAGAAATTCCTGCTCGGTGGCATTGAAATAAATCCTTTCCCTGTGCCGCATCAGGAACAGCCGATCTCGCTTGGATTCGAACTGCTGGTGGAAGGCCGGAAAATTGTTTATAGCGGCGATTCCGGCTGGACTGAGGATTTCGTTTCCCGCACTCAGGGTGCAGATCTGTTCATATGCGAGTGCACCTTTTTTGAAACGCGCCTGGACACGCATATGGATTACCCGCGAATTAGCGAGAATCTTGCGCGTTTGAAGGCGAAAAGGATCATCCTGACGCATTTGGGGCAAGAGGTGCAGCAGCGCCGCCATGAAATCGCCATGGAACTCGCCTACGACGGCCTCTCTATCCAGTTGTAGGGACGCGGAATCCGCGTATTCCGTGATTACAAACGTTCCGTTTGTTGCTTTTTTGGCAAGTTAATCTCTTGTATCGAGAGCCGAGCTGTCCTGGGAGCGCCGGCGTCTCGCCGGCACATCGGTGCGCAAACCGGGAATTTCCGAATCAATCAAGGAGTTGCAGCAACTTGAATGGTTTTTTGCGAGCAAATCTGGTAATAGTGAATATGTGCCGGCGAGGACGCCGGCGTTCCCAGGTCCGGTATTGCCCGATTTAGGCTATTGATAAGCGAGACGCCGGCGGCCGCGCTGGGTATTCCGTGTCCCTATTTCGTCGGGATTCCGAAGACGCGGAAGGAGTGGGGCTTGATTTGCACCGGGTACGACGCGCGATTGCCGCTGCCTCCGCCCCCGAATCCACCAAACCCTCCAAAGCTTTTGGCGGCAGGCTGACTCGAAATCTCCTCACCTGAAATCAAATCCTGAATCTTTGTGAATTTTGAATCGAGAGAGAGCCGGACGTCGACATTCTCAGACAGAAAAGATTCCACGATGAAGGTATTGTTGTCATAAACAAAAAGGCTGACGTCCCCCGGACTTTCAACCCTGACAAAGGAATCTCGCAGCAGCACATTTCTGATTTGCGTCAGAACCTGGGCCGGGAAGCTGTAGAAGTCACTGAAATTTTCCGGGACAGTCAACACATACAATGTACCCTTAGCATAGCCGGCCTGAATAAGAAGCGGATATCCCAAGTCGTTTTGAGTCATAGCGCTCACCAACTCCCACGCGTCGTTGGTAAGGTATTGGATCTGCGGTACCAGGATACGCAAATCCGGAGGAAGGGCGCTCTGTCCGCGAAAGTTTTTAATGATGGCCTTTCGCCCGGTAGCCTGAATTTCAGCTATATCCTCGATGCCTTTGCCCTGCAACGCTTGCAGCAGGCCGGACGTGATGACAACCGATTTGCCGTCGAGAAGCTGCTTTTTTATTTTTGCGACAATGGTGGGATCAAAAGCTGCGGATTCGGTGAGCAGAATCGTTTGCGCTTCCGATGGGAATTCGGGCACGAGATCCATGGGTATTCCTATCATCCCGAGATATGTTTGGAGAAAATCCTCCCCCGTGGAGTGATAGGGTTTATAGCTCTTCAGGCCGATGGGTTTGCCCAGCTTCCCCAAAAATTTGTCCACCTGCTCAAAAGTATATCCGGCAGCACGCGCGATTGTGGTTGGCGTGATCGAAGCTCCATCCTGCTGAACGACCGGCGCCATCATGCTGTCGTAATCGAAACTGGTCTGTTTCCCCTGCCAGGTGGCGCGGTCTGCAGGACGCAATTGCCGCTGCATCTGGGCGAAATCAAAAAGCGTTATTTCCGGCGCTTTGGCAAAAAGAGTCAGCCAAAGCTGTTCTGCATAACGATCCATGTATGGCGAGCCCGCCGTATCCACCCACCCGCCGCCGTTGCCGCCGGGCTTGATGTTTTCAAAGTAGCGGAATATGGAGTAACCAAGGTACTGCTGCAGGTGCTGGTCGCCCGTCCGGTCTCGTGTCTCGGTCCCGGTGTAAACCCCGTCGAATATTTTCGGCTCGGTTTCAAGGTTGAATCCGAGTCCCTGAAAGTGCTCATACCAGTTCGGATATTTGATGACGAGTTTCACCTTCGGATTGACGGCTTTGGCAGGCTTGATGATCAACTCCCGCGCTGCCTCATCCATCAGGTCCAAGCGGAAACGGGTCCAGCTTTTGGTCCCTTTTGCTTTGATGCAGAATTCGCATTTGCAATTAGTGAAGAAAAAGTCGTCGAAAATAATTTCGTTGAACAGCCCTGCCGTGTATTCAACGACTTCTTTCATTTTTTTTCGGTGCTCCGGGTTGCTGTAGCAGAAGGTTTCGAACCGGTTCCTTTCGTTGACGGTGGCGGTAATGCCTCCCGCAACCGCCACGCCGCGCTCCTGGAAAAATTGTTTCAATTTAACGATCGTATCCTTGTCCGCCACTTGCATATCGCGGTGGGTCTCAAGATAAATTTTGTCTATTTTGACTTGCCGGGACATTTCGTTCCAACGAGGTTCCAGCCACTTGAGGTCGCCCATCTGTTTCACTTCATAAACGCGGGCATAAACGGAAGCAATAAAATTTTTATAATTGCCGGCCGCGAAAATTGAGGCAGGGATTAGGGCAAGGAAGATAATAAGAAAACGTTTCATAGGGCCTTCAAGCTCCGAAATAAGTGTTCATGAACCATGAACGTTCGGGGTCGGAGTCGGTATCGGGGTCGAAGCTTTTAAAAGCCGATACCGACCCCGATACCGACCCCGACCCCGAACGTTTGGATGGCTTTCTCAATCCGTGGCGTTTTATATAGCTACCCTGAAGGCGGCTTGTTGTTGGGGGCGGGCGGATTTTTCATACCCACACGAAACAGTTCGCCGCTGGACTTGCGCTTCCAGTTCATCGAGATCCTCTGGCTGGCCGGATGAATCATCGTGATTGCGCCGGTGCACGGGCATTCTTCAACACAACCTCCGCAGTACCAGCACTCCTCGGGATAAAGAACGATCGGGGGTTTCCCCGTTTCCGGATTCGGCATAAGAACATCGGTCGGGCAAACATCCACACAGGAATTGCATCCCAGGCAAACATCAGGGTCAAATGCCAGCGCCCTGTTGGGAGTCGGCGGATTGGGGACCATGTAAATCTTCTTACTCATTTGGATGTCTCCTTTCCTGTGTGCACAGTGTAATTCTCCTCATAGGTCGACGCGAAAGGCGCTTTCAGGAAATAATCCAGCGGCAACTCTCTCGTTTTTATTTCGCTGTTAACCTGCTTGATCGGCAGGAGCTTGTTCCATTCCTGCGGATCCATCTCGCGATAATCGAGCCGGTGGAAATCCAGGATGGAATTGCTCGCCTTTCTCGCCAGGGACGCGCACATCATCACCTCGCCGAAGTCGATCAAGGAGGAACACTCCATCAATCGCCCGAGTTCATGCGGATTGGAGACGCAGGCGCAGGCTAGTTCTGTTTCCCGGATTTCACGCAGCAATCGCAAGCCCATGTTCAGGGTCCGTTCATTCTTGTATTTGCCGCAGTAGTCCTGCATAACTCTAGCGATAGCCTGGTTGATTTCCTTCCAGCCAATGCCGTCTTTGTCCTGATGCACGGACGAATACACACGGCGCCTTTCAGCCTCGATCTGTCCGGGATCGGCGACAGGATCGGGCGCCGTTCTTACGAATTCCGCCGCTCTTTTTCCGGCATAGCGGCCGGTAGCGTGCGACTCACCGTGACAGCCCCCGCCGTAGGCGGTGCTGCCCGACGCTGCATACAATCCTTCCAGTGATGTTTTCAGATCCCAATCCACGAGGTAAGCGCCGCCACCCGCACGATAGTGCGGAGGCGTGTTTGCTCTAGCAGCCCAGAAACATGAGCTAAGGTATCCTTCGAGAGTCATGACGGGCGCCTGCAGCATATCTTTGTCCGGATCGAAGCCCGCCTTATTGAGGGTTTCGTAAATAGGAATGCGGGTTTTGCCTTCATTGCCGACCATCATCCCCCAAAGCACCCGCCTTTCGTGTTCCGACATACGGGTCAGGTCGATATAAAAAGGAAGGACAAACTCACCCTTGCGAATTCGATCCGGCAGATCGTGTACAGGATCGTTCTGTTGATATTCGGGAAGATAATTCGAAATTCCTATCCCTATGCCGAGCTGGAATTTTTGTCCCGGTCCGCAACGGAAGCGCCCTTCTATGGTTTCGATCGTATGATTGAACGCGTCAACCCACGGGACCTCTTTGCCGTTGGCGTCGATGACGGGAACTCCGTGATATGTGTTGCCGGCGTTGCCCATGCTATATGGGGCATAGCCGAAACCACTCAGGGTAGCGGGGCCGGTTTTTTCCATGAGCACAAGTTCGGCGCCGGCCTTCCATCCGATCGCGTGGCCTACGCCGGCGGAGCTCATGTCCGACATGGAAGACGAGGCGGTCAATTCCGGAACGAACTGGAAGAGACGGCCTGCGCCGCCGGTGGCGATTATTGTGGCTTTCGCTCTGAAAATATAAAACTCACCCGTCCTCGTATTTACTCCAGTTGCTCCGACTACCCTCGTTCCCTGCTTGCCTCCCTCGGTCAACAGGCTCGTTATGCAGATCCGATTTTGAATGTTGACGCCGAGCCGTTGCGCCTCCCGGTAGATAACGGGCTTGACGTTATATCCCCATACCCGGAGAATGTGCCGGTTGTCGTAGTCGTAGGCGAACAGCAACTTGGTTTCTTCGTCTCTGAATTCCGCTCCCTTGAATTCGTCCTCGACGTCCCGGATCCTCATTCCCCACTTTTCACATTCAAGCAATGAATCCCAGCTTTCCCTGGTGATGATGTAGCGAACGTGAGCGCCCATATAGCCGTGCATGCTGTCGTAGCAGCCTTTTGTGTATTCCTCGGGCGTGACCTTGGAACAGGGGTTTGTGCAGGCGCCATGCCAATGGTCGACGCCTGCGCCGCCGGAACCGCTCCTCTTGGCGTGGCCGGCGTCGGCCAGGACCACTCTTGCGCCCGCCTGAGCGGCGCTTATCGCAGCGCGGACTCCTGCCAGGCCGCCTCCAACCACTAGGACGTCGGAGATTATTTCGTTGACCTTGTCGTAATTCACGGCGTAAGGCCACTCGGGAACCGTTCCCTCTTTTTGGACATATTCGTGCCAGATACTCATCCTTATCCTCACTAGTGAAATTTGTCGCTGAGAATAGCACTGGGACACATGGAAATCATCCGGAATTACTATCATACGTGGTCGTGGTCGTTGACGTGCACGTCAACGACCACGCATCTCGATAAATATTGCACAGTTTAAGTGGACGCAGGCTCGGGACAGTTGCACAACAGAGACTATGCAGGTGTATACAATGCGAAAGCTTAACCCGGATTATTCATGAAGCTTCTACTGCGGCGGCGGATCCGGGCATGTTTACTGCGTTGCGCTCGGTCGGATTCCTCGACGTACTGTCGAGTACGCCTGCGGAATCCTCTCGTCGCGCGCCTTGTATCCATGCCCGTCTGCGCCGCCTCGCTACGAACCTTCATGAATAATCCGGGTTAAATCTTTACTATAGCAGTAGGAATTCATATAATCTGAGTATGAAATCAATCGTATCTGAAAAAGGACAGGTGACAATTCCCAAGCCGTGTCGCGATCGGCTCGGGCTTCATGCCGGTTCTGTTTTGGACTTTGAAACCCGAGACGGCAAGCTTATTGCCTTCAAACAGCAGACCGAAGATATTTTCCAGAAATGGCGCGGCAAAGGAAAGCTACCCGGCGGTCTGAGTGTGGACCAGTATCTCAATAAGATTCGCAAATGATCTCTGCCCTTGATAGTTCGGTCATTCTCGATGTGCTGACTGACAACCCGCGGTTTATCAAGGCTTCTGAAGCGTTATTGCGCCGCGCGGTGGCTGAAGGGAAGCTCGTGATCGGAGAATGCGTTCTCGCGGAGATCGCTCCGGTGTTCAATGACGAAAACGCATTAAGGGAATTCCTTGCCGATTGGCAAATAGAATTTGTTCCGTCCTCATTGGAAAGTGCGATTCTGGCCGGCAGCAACTTCGCCAAATATTTGTCACGCGGCGGCCGGGCAGGCCGAATCGTGGCCGATTTTTTAATTGGCGCTCACGCAGTGTTCCATGCCGACCGATTACTTGCACGAGACCGCGGATATCTTCGCGATTATTTTTCAGAACTGAAGTGTTTGGCTAAACTCGACGAATGAATCCGGCTACTTATACGCCCTCGATTGTTTTAGCGCCTTGGAGTCTTGGCGTTACTCTAGCGTAACGCCAAGACTCCAAGGCTCAAAACTATCGCCACCTGTCGATGGAAGCTGTCGCCACATAGTCGAAATCGGAAATCTTCCACAGCGGGCTCGTTTCGCCGCCTACTACGAGAATGTTGACTTTCTCCGGCCGGTGATAGGGTGCGATAAGGGCATCGCCGGGAAGTTTCTTCCAATCAGCGTACGGTTGCACTCCGCTCATTGCCAGCGGCGCCACGAGCATGTCGATCATATCGTTTTCCCAAAACTGTTTCGCGGACATCTTGACGTTTTCCGAAATCCACCGGCTGGCGTCGAGCTTGGTCTGTAAGCCCTTATTTTCTTTCAGATGCCTGGCCAGCATTGGATCCAGAATTAGCGTGGCGCTGGAATAAAGCGCCGGTAGAGCCTGCATCTGAAGTTGAACTTCCTCGCCCCAGGAGCGCCTGGCGGCGGCTCCCATGCTGTTCATCAGGTTCCACCCGCGGAAAAGACTGACGACGCTTTCTTCCGGCTTGTGTCCCTTCTGCACGTGGAAAGATTCCCAGACACTGCGCTCCTCGTTCTCTGCCATACAAAGGTTGTTATAGCAGTAATTGTTGCCCTGCGAAGTCCAGAAAGTTTTTTTGCGACGCGCGAAACCCCACACGATGCTCATCAATGTCCATGCCCGTCCGATCACTGCGTTGGCCAAGTTGTAAGGTCCCAGTGCGCCCATTCCGGAGTTCATCCCGATCTCGTTGCGAATGGGGCCATTCACCAGCAGCGAGCTGGCAAAGGGAAGCGTTGAGGGCTGAATCGCCGGCTGGCCGGTTGAGGCTATAGCGAGCAGGACAGGAAGATGTTCCGGCCGGGCGCCGGCCATTACCGCAACGATGGCGACCATTTCGACAGTGATTCTGAGGTTCTCCTGCGTATCGATCATGAAGGCTTTGCCCACCAGTTTGTCCGCCGGCTGACCAGTGCCGGCAAGCATTTTCGTGACACGGTCTTCTGTAGGCAGGATTGTCGGCAGGCCGTCAGTCCACCCGCGTTCGAAAAAGAGCCGCTGCAGGTTGTCTTCGGTATCCGCGTTTAAAAACCGCTGTTTCTGAGAAGGAACCGGGCGCACAACGGCGACGTTTCTGCTTTCTTCCACGGAGTATGGTTTGGTGAGCGCCTCCAATACCTCGTCCACCAGCCGCTTTCCTGTCGCCGGGTCCTTGCCCTCGATGTATCCACGAAGGACAGACGGCGGCATGGACACCACGGGATGAGGCGTGAACATGAAGCGCAGCGGCACGCCGCTGAAATCCATATCTTCCCGTACCATGCTTTCGAAGCCGATGGTGGAAAGGGGAGCGGTGGGAATCCCGTATTTCAGTTCCAGAGTGCGGCAACATCCGGCGACCGCCGTGACGCAGCCCGGTCAGCCCGCTACACCGAAAATAACCGCATCGCCTTTCTCTTTGATTTCTTTCCACAAATCCGAAGTGTCGTCCCTAAAAATAAAACCTGTCTTGCGTTTAACGATTGTTTTTACGGACGGCATGTTTTCAGCAAACCATGCCTGGAACTGCTCCATGAAAAGGTCGCTGCCTCCGAAGCCCTGATTTACCAGGTACACGGTCTTGCCATTCAAGCTATCCAGACGCGGCGCCATCTGCCACGATGGAACTCCGGCGCCTGAGCCTTCTGAAACCGGCACGCGTTGGGCTTCAGGATTTAATACTGCGATAAGCGTTTGAGTCGTCATTCGGAACTCCTTGAGATTCTGCTGTTATTCTAAATGAAAAAGCGCCACGGATTCCACTGATTCCACTGATGGGCGCTGTCCCAAGAGATCAGTGAAATCCGTGGCGCTTTGTTATGGGATGAGTTTACGCAGCGCATTCAGTTCTGAAATGACCTGGGATAAAATGGTCGGCAAATCGAGATCCGTCGCCGTCACCGTGTGCACATTAGTGTTACTGGCCCATGTGCTGATTTTATATGTGAAATAATCGGCGCCGCGACGAAGCGGGGATGA
>JAHFUH010000452.1 GCA_023265215.1 Acidobacteriota bacterium | reverse complement strand
AGAACTCTCTGGGAAGTGATTTTATGTTAGATTCATTTTTTATCACGAAGGTATTGCCGAAAATGCTTTCACTACATCTCGTCTATCCTTGAAATTTGAAGCAACATTTCCATAACTGGCATAGAGAGAGTTGCTGACCGCAATAAGGAACTCTCGAACCGCATCATCGGAGAGACCGGAATACTGATCTACTATAGACCGATAGATTTCTGACATTTCTTCATTCATGATTCGTCTCCTGACGTTAATCGGGCCTGCTGGCGTTCTGCCAGGTGTCTCTTGATCTCTTCTTCCGTCAGTTTCTCAGGTTGCTGCTTATCCACGTTCAGATCGAAGGAGTCACGCCAGCCATAGTTATTTTTCAGGGCGAAAATCGCAGGAATAGGAGGAATTTCGCCGGTCAGCATGCCTTCCTCCAGGCGGTTTTCAGTACGCAGCAGGGCCTTTCCCATGATTTCCTTATAGTCTGGCCTGGCCTTGTATGTGGACCATAGTTCCCGGCTTATGCCCATGTAGACGCATAAACCGGATATTGTCAGCGGTTTCTGCCTCCGGGCTGGGCCGGCAGCAAAATTAATGGTTACTTCCTGGTTCTCACATGCGGCAAAATACGATTCGATCTGCTGCTCCAAATCTTCGGGTGTCGGAAAGATCCGCGGCATTACCATTAAACAACACTCTCCTTCGTAATGACTTGTTCCCGGAAACTACGGGGCCTCTCCGGGACCGGACCGGGATGGACATTGATGGCGGTAGGGCCTTTTTCCGTCTCTTCAATGTCAAATTCCACATGTTGTCCTGACTCAAGTTTACGGTAGCCGTCCATGCATACGTTTTTTTGATGAACAAAGAAATCTCCGGTTTCACCAGCAATGAAGCCATAACCTCTAGCGTCCGAAAACCATTTCACCGTACCTCGCATGTTTAACATCTCCCTTTCAATTTTTAATCTTCCAGGATAATCCCTGATATTTGAAAAATACTGCCTTTTACATGGCCCATAGATTCGTTATAATCATTAAGTTTAATATTTTTCTGTCTTTCCAATTCCTGAACCTGTTCTTCAATACCCGCACACCATTTAGTGTTCTGTGAAAATTTATTCAATACACCCTGCTTTTCTCTTTTGAGCTTTTCTATTTCCACGATAGCAGTAGCATCATCAATTGTTTTAGTTTTGTTAAATAAGCCCTGTTTTGGCTTAATTTTTAACTTTTCCTCTAATGCTTCAATTAATGTTTCAATCTCGGCAATTTGTTATAAGAGGAATTTTGTGTCCCGATCAATAACATATCTATACTGTTTAATTTCCCGGTCAAGTGATCCAACTTCTACGTCTAACTTCGGCTTGATTGTCTCTATCAAGTAGTTGGCGCGACGGAGATCATCAACTAATTTACTTTCAAGATTTTGCTGGGTGATCAGTAGTTTATTTCTCCTTTCTACTCGCTGCTCTTTTGCATTCAGGGAATCCCAAGCGATTTTCTTGAGCCGCGCCAGCTCCTGATCGCTGTCCATCCGTGTTATTGGAGTATGATTCGTAGTGTTAACAAGATGTTTAAAATGATCATAAGTTGTGAGAGCTCGATCTTCTTCTTCCGTAGGCTGGTAAGTCTCAATTATAGATAGTTCACGCCTGATCTGTTGCAGTTCTCCATCATGCTTTGAGAGCATCTTCTCCAGGGCGGTCCCCGGGCCGGGCTCTTTCTGTTCAGTCTCCTGGTATGTTTCAAAAGCCATCAGTATCATCTCCTCACTTAATCTTTATCGAATTTACCACATCTGAAAGCCACTCTAGCCACCGGCCGCTGGATGTTAAGTCTTTCTAATTCCTTGTCGTATGCCTGCTCGCGCCGGATTCGATAACTATCCTCGAAGGAAAGCTCTATCGCCGCTAGGTCTATGTCCGTTTCTACTTTCTTCTTGAGATACGGTATCGCCGCTAGGTCTATGTCCCGAAATCCAGAGGATGATTTGACTTCGACAACCCTAGCGCCAGGATTCGCAGGTATTGGAACCAGACTGATCTCCAGTAGTGTGACATCGGTCCAAACCCTGTGGCCGGCCTGGTCGTATTCCCACTTATTACCCAAGAAACCGACACTTAGAGAAGTCAATATGCCAGATCTGACGAGGCCATATGTTTCGTCAGACAGTTGGCTTACCCCAGCGGCGGGAAACTGCACGGTAACCATCAACTTGCCAGCCTGGATGCCTATGTCGACCGCCTTGGCAACGGGCAGGTTGCGGCTGTCGTGGGCATACAGGATCACGCTGTTGGCTTTAAACTCGTTTAATCCGCTGGAGATTGTCCAGGCCGATGATCTGATGATCTCCTGATCACGGTCTAGGCTTTCATCACTGGCGATTGCCCGGAAACTGCGCTCTTTGAGCTCCTTTACTGCACAGATGAATGTCTTTTTGAGCATTGTGAGACCTCCCTTTCAAATTAGATTAACTAAAAGCCCTTTTTAAATGAGAGAAATTTTCTCGTGGGTGAGCGCGGGTGCCTCTTCGATCAGGAGGAGGAAACCAGTCCCCGCCCTCTTCTATCAGTTTATTTTCATGGTCTGCGGAGTCATAATCCGTTGAGTCAGACCCTGCGATCCTTGTTATATAAGGTTTGTTAGATATGCCTACCATGAAACGGGAATGTAATGGGAATGTAAGCAATGGATCATCTCCTTGGCCACCGCCTCCCTTTTTATTCGGGTAAAGGTTGGGCGCTTTTTTCATCTTCTCTCCGTGTTGTCCTTCTCTCTAATTACATATAACCGCAAGTCGCCTCAATACGTTTCAATCCTTTGTCCCGCAAGGGGTTAACCGTATTGCCCCGTATTGTGGTATCCGCAAGTCGCGTATTGAGGCGTGTTGTGGCGTGTTGTAAACCGTATTGCCCCCCCCTAACCCTTGATATATATATATATAACCGTGTTGTGGCGTGTTGTGGTATGTTTGTATAATAAAAGTTCATTCCGTCAACTCCCATCTCCATGCTGCCAGATCGCCAGTCACCCGATAGGCCCGAAGCATCTTCGCTTTTGTTAGAACTTCTCTCGCAGATCTCAAAGTTGAATTCTTGATCCCCATCTCCTTAGCTTCCTGCTGGATTTCCTTCGGTGATCGTGGACCATCTGCCAAGGCATTAACGAGAAAGTCTTTCGCATCTCGCAACCCGTCCCTATCATCTGCTCGCTGATCTGGGGCCAGTACATCCTCAGCAGTCAGATCCGTCACTCCTGTCCAGAAAAAACCACTCTCGCTAATCTCATATCCGATGCCCGGCCCTGTTACCGCCAGGCTATTTTTTATCTGTATCAGTGCTCTGCGTTGTTTGTCCTGGGGATCACGCCCCGCTAACAGGATTGACCTGGCCGCTGCGGCAAAGTCTATGCTGCCTAATCCTCGGTAGATCGAGCGATCCTGTGAACTCTTGCCCAGGTGTCTGATCAGCACCATGGCGCATCTATACTTTTCTGCCAGCCTCGCTATCCCGGCCAGGACCGGGCGCACCTCGTTTGAGCGGTGCATATCGAGCCCTGCTCCCAGGAACCCCTGAATCGGGTCTATGATCACGAGTGCCGGCTTGTATGCCTCAACTGCTCCTTCTAGCCCCCGAAGGTCCTGCAGGCAGATTTGTCCTAGTTGTTGCTCTCCATCCGCATATGTGGTTAGCTGTCCTGTCAGGGCGAATATGTTGCTGCAATCAGCGCCTAGACTGTCCAGGCGTGGCCGAAGCGTGTCGGCAAGTCCGTCCTCGCAACTCATATAGATAGTTCGCGCCGGCTCCCGTTCGCCTCGTGGAATACCGTCAGAATCAGGGAAAAGCGCTCCTTTTGAGAGAATAGCGGCTACACTGAGCGCCAGGAATGTTTTACCCTCTCCTGGGTCTGATTCCAAAGTAGTGATCTTCCCGAGCGGAATATACGGCTGCCAAAGCCAGGAGACAGTTTCAGGTTCTACATCAGCGAAGCAAGTAATAAGTGGCGACACTACCGGCGGTGTCTTATCTTCATTGGCTTTAGACGTCGCCTGTTTATTGTCACTAAACTTTTTTAAAAATTCCTTTGTTTCATTTTTCATGGCAAGCGACATTTACCCACGCTCCCGGCAGACCACATTCATTCCGCATAAATGCTTCCAACAGTTCATTTTTATCTTCGAGATTCCCGAACTGGAGAATGTCCAGATAGGAAGCAGTGAGATTCAACGTGTCGTATATTTTTGCATCACAATCAGGAAGCATTTTAAAGAGGATTCGGTGAACCTCGCACAGTATCAAGTATGTTTCTGCAGCCCATTTTTCCAATGCCTTTTCGATCCCTCGCTGTTCCTGACGTCTCTTTGCTTCCCTGTATTCTTCTAAATTCCGAGGTGGTGTCTGCTTAGGGTTGAGATCGCCAGGTGAAAAGCCCATGGCTGCCACGATCTCTTGATACGAACATCCTCGGTGACAATACAGCAAAATCCTTCCATCATTGCTCTCTGCAATGCTAAGAGAAGGATTTTTGTCATTGTGGGACTCAACTGGGCAGCAAGCAATCCACCCGCGGTGTGTTTTGCGAAGTTTTTTGAGTCGTGATAGTACATCATCGATAGTGACTTTCGGTGTTGTCTGCACTATGCTGTGGTTGGACACTTGTACGCCTTCTCTCTACCGCCGTTAATCCTGGCGGTTTTCTCCATTTATTTGCGCTGCTTTCCAGGCTTCCAGGCTTGCCCGGTCGAAGAGTATGCGCTTTCCTACGCGGAAACTTGGCAATCTTCCAGCGGCTGCCTCCCGTCGAACAAGCCAGGGAGATACCAGATTTTCAAAATAATCGCAAACACCCTGCACATCGAAAACATTGTT
>JAHFUH010000451.1 GCA_023265215.1 Acidobacteriota bacterium | reverse complement strand
GAACGCCGCCGTCTCGGCGGCAAGCAGTGATAAAAGACATGCATGAAGCGTTTCTCACGCATTTTGTCCAGAAATTGCAATATAACAGCGTCTGCCGGCGAGACGCCGGCGCTCCCAGGGCGCTTCATTTAATTCGTCACATCTACCGGCATGACTCGCACTTCTAATTGCGCCCCGCCGGTAGTAGCGCTTGAGATCTCGGTTTTCGATCAGGTTTTCCTAATTCCCCAAATTCATTGACAGCCCTGCCCTATGCCTTTAAATAAAACGCATAGTGTCACGCGCAAATCTGACCCGGATCCAACAAGACTACTGAATAATGCGAGGTTTTGGAGGGCAGTCCTCTTATTGGAACTCGACTGCAACGCCTGCCAGTGTTGGTTCTTTTTCTGTTTTGATCAATCGTCCTTCCACAATGGCCATGTGGCCGATTCTTCGCGGCAGTACGGGCAGCACCTGACCGGCCTCCACTCTAAACTGATGGCCTTTCCCGTCATTCAAATAGAACCAGCAGCCGCTGACGGGACACTGGCGAACGATTTTACCCTCAATCTGGAGATTGCCGTCCATGCGCTTTTCGATAAACTGTGCGATCGAAACTACCGGCGCGCCTGCGAACGATTTTCCATAGTGTTCCGGTCGAGAATAGCGATAGGCCAGATAGCCCGTACCAATCAACAAAACGCCCGCGCATAAAATCAAAATATTTTTCATCTATTCGAAACTCTGTGCCGGTTCCATTCCAACAGCCGGCTTAGCCTATTTGGCTGGGTTTTGGCAGATTAGACAAAGCATTAACGATATCCAGTGTTAACGGGATAATGGTACTGTTCTTCTCACCGGAAATTTCAACCAGCGTCTGCAGATAGCGCAACTGCAAAGCGGCCGGCTGGTTATGGATTATCTTGGCAGCTTCGGCCAAGGTGCCGGCTGCTGCTTTCTCGCCTTCGGCGTGAATAATTTTGGCTCTCTTCTCACGCTCGGATTCTGCCTGCCGGGCCATTGCCCGTTGCATAGCCTCAGGCAGAAGAACATCTTTGACTTCGACCAGGGTTGCCCGAACTCCCCAGGGTTCCTCGCTCTGTTCGTCGATAATTTGGCGCAGCCTTAAATTAATCTCATCCCGGTGAGCCAATAGCTCATCTAAATCAGACTGACCCAGGACGCTCCGCAGGGTGGTCAGGGCTAACTGGATAATGGCTTCCTGGTAGCTTTCGACATTGATCATGGCTTTCACAGGATCGATAACCATAAAGTAAACCACGGCATCTACTTTGACCGTGACGTTATCGCGCGTGATGACTTCCTGGGGTTCAAGCACTGTGGTGACGATTCTCAGGCTGACCTTGGTCATCCGGTCGATTAAAGGCAGAATGACATTGAAGCCGGGGCTTCTGGTTCCGACCAGCCGTCCGAAGCGCAGTACCACACCTCGTTCGTACTGCTTGACTATCTTGACAGCAAAGACGACCAGAATGAGGACGACAATCGCAATCAAATATGTTATCCAAGCATCCATTCTTCTTCTCCTTAGTTTAATACTTCATTTGTTCATTAGAAGTTCATGGGAAAATAAGGGCTTTTCCAGATCGAGCCTGGGACCGTTGACGGTCTTCCTGGCTGCATCATCCTAAAGAACTTCATGCGCCTCATCCGGCAACCTCGCTGATGAGGCTTGTGTGAAAATACCTCAACCGATCTATCGATAAATCATCAAGGGGCCGAAATAACCTTATAGCCGCCGATGCGGCATAACGACTTAGTACCCGCCTCCGGCGATTTTCCGGCTGCGAAGGCCGTGCGTCGCGAGAGAATGGGATGGCTGTTTACGCTGACTCCACGGCGCCTTTTTAGAGACATGCTTACGGATTTGAGGCAGGCGCCAGAATAGGATATAGCAGCCGACGAACAAGAACACGAGCCACGTGAATCCGAAGAAAGCCAGGAAAGGTACCGCGACCGCAGCCGTAAGATTGGGAGCAATGAGCACTCCCTGAGAAGGCAATGCGGGAGCGGGGCGGGGGCCGAAGTCTACGGTAGCCGTTGCGCGAGCCGCAGCAAAATCGGAGCCGCCATCATAAATGCTTTCCACCGAATACTTTCCATATCGTTTGTCCTTCACCAAAAACTGGGCTTTGCCCTGCTCGTCCGTCGGGCGACTGCCAAAATCCAGCGTGCCAAAAGAAGTTTTCAACGAGAGGCTGACGACTTGGTAGGTGAGAGGCTGACCCTTGGAATCATGCAGCGTCGCAGTCACTTGCATTGAGGGAGGGGCTTCGAGGTTATCTGAGGATTCGGTTGGATTCCACCCGAGAAGGCGGCCGAAAATTTTGTCCACCCGAGATGCCTCTCGCCCGCTCAATTGTGTCTGTTTGGATTCCTCGTTTTTTGGGGCGGGAGTCGCCACTTGCTGCCACTCCAGCGACAACGAAGTGGCTTCCGGTTTTTTCGCTGGAGGTTTCTGGTCTGCGCGGGCATCACCGATGTTCAAAAGCAAGCCTGCGATCAATATTACAGGTATGGAGGAAATTGATCGCCACCTTTGAGAAGCAGGCTTGGTAGACGGCACGACGGCGGTTTCTACTTGTTCTTCATCTTGACGCGTTTCCCAGATGGAAACCATCGGAAACACCTTGGTAAACAGCATGTACATCAGCAAGAGAACAGCAACTCCTCCAAAAGTGATGGACCATTCCACCCAGGTGGGATGGTAATGGATCCAGTCGAACGGAAGGTTTGTATTCTGCAAAAATGGAGTGGAAAGTGTGGGCACTACGATGAGATAGCGCTTAGCCCCGGCGCCGATGATAATCAGAACAGATGCCAGTGCGATTGCGGGGGGGAGAAACTTCTGGAGGCGTTTCAGGAACAGGACGGCCGCGATCATTAGAAAAGGAATAAAAATGCACAGAGCCTGCGTCGCCCACATCAGCACCGCGTAGTCACCGAAGAATAGCTGCTGCATCAGATGCTTTTCCGACCCCTCGACTTTATATGCCGCGGTTAAATAATCGTTGATGTTGAAGTAGAGATACAGGAGCGAGAATGTGAGGAGCAATATTCCCAGTCTTCGGAAGTGGGTGGGCTTGATGTAATCTTCCAGATGAAGCATGCGAACAAGTATGTACATCGAAAGCACAACGGCTGCCGTTCCGGAATAGATTGCGCCCATGACGAAGTAGGGGCCAAAAATGCTGCTGTTCCAACCTGGTCTCAGCGTCATTGCGAAGATCCACGAAACAACGGTATGCACGGAAACGGCCAGCACGATCATGAAGCCCGCCATCCCCGAAACGCATTTCTCAAGCAGATGCTGCTCCTCCGGAGTGCCGGTCCATCCAAACGAAAGCTTGCGATACAGCGTCCGGCGCCAGGACGAAAACTCCTGCCGTTTCGACAGCAGAGCCAGATCCGGAATCATTGGGAAAAAGAGATATAGAACGCTGCCTGCCAGGTAGGTGCTCACCGCGATCACGTCCCAAAGGATCACCGATTGGAGCCGTCCGTGTGTAAATAGAAACAGCATCCGTTCCGGTCGACCCATATCGACGATCACCATAGGCCCGCCGATGCACAGAGCAAACACGGTAATGGCTTCGGATAGACGGGTAATTGGATGCCGCCACCCTGAATTGGTTACTCGAAGGATGGCTGATATCAGCGTTCCCCCGTAACTGATCCCCGTAAAGAAGACAAAGTTTGCGATGTACAAACCCCAGGAAATCTGGTCGCGCAACCCAGTTACGATCAGGCCATCGCGAAGCTGAATGATGTAACCGCAGAGGCCCCAGAGCGCGACTGCGCTAAGTATCCCGAACGTCACATAAAACTGCCGGGACGTATGGGTAAGGACGCGCAGCATATTGGCTTCTCGGTCGAGATTCATGACTTGCCAGCCTCCGGTTTAGGTTCGCCAGGCGCAGGATACTTACGTTTTGTAGGAGGCAGGAAATATACCCGCGGCTCCGTTCCCAGTTCCTCGAGCAGACGGAAGGCTGCGCCCTGTTTCGTGATTTTGCTGAGTTGGACGGTTTCCCCCTTGCAGTTTGTAACCGCGTCCTCGTATTCGTCGCCCACATAAATGGCGGCCATGTCGCATTTCTCCGCGCAGGCCGGCAATTTTCCTGCGCGCAGGTCGTTTGCGCAGAAGTCGCATTTCTCAACCACGCCTTTGCGGTGGGGATAGCTGTATTCCATGGAATATGGGTGGGAAAGCTCGTTCTTGTTGTGGCTCGGTTCGCTCCAGTTAAAGAAACGGGCGGAGTACGGACACTGGGCGATGCAGTTCCGGCAGCCGATGCAGCGGTCATGATCCATTATGACAATTCCGTCGGTGCGCTTGAATGTGGCACCCACCGGACAACCACGCACGCATGGAGGATTGTCACACTGCAGGCAGGGCCGAGGCAGGTAATAGGGTCCGGCAATGGGATTATCCAGCACCTCGTAAACCTTGATCCATTCCTGCATTGGAGGCACAAAATGCATTTTATTGCAGGCTTTCGTGCAATCCTTGCACCCGTCGCATTTGGCCAGGTCGATTACCATGGACCACTTCTGATTGGAGGGGGCGATCGAGCGGGCCGGCAATTTCTGTTGAACAACCTGTTCGGTCTTTCCTTTAGCGCAAGCCAGGGAAACAACCAGAACGCCGGCTCCCCCCTGCACCAACGACCGGAAGAACTCTCGACGCAATGTCTTCATATGGTTTCCTTACGGTGCGACGGTCATTTTCATCGCCATGTCATCATGGCCTTTGCCGCATTTTGCGAGACACTCGATCTTGTAATCACCCGGAGTGCTGGGTGCAACCAGGACAAACTCGTTGTTGCCTTCCTTCAGGCATTTATTCCAACCTTGAT
>JAHFUH010000062.1 GCA_023265215.1 Acidobacteriota bacterium | reverse complement strand
CGTCGCATCGCCTCTGTTTGCAATTTGCAGCATCTCCACCAGGTATCCTTCATCCTGCCCGATACCGTCTTTATCTGCCGAATACCCTTCCACCGCGATTAGAGGCCGGGGTTCTCTTGTTTTTTCAGCTTCGGCCTTCTCAGCCCGCTTGTATTCCTTGGCCCACGTAAGGATCGAAAGCACTAAGAGGCATGCAAAAGCTGTCAGCCCTGAAATCCTGATTTCCAGGTCGGTTTTTGCCCAAAACAACAATAGACCGAGCGAGGCAACGCCAATAATACTAAGGGCAGAAATCCAGCCCTGCATCGCAGCTGAAAAAAACTTACATAAGATCTTCAGATTCATACATTCCGCTGATAAATAGAATCACAGGTGCCCATCTCCGGAGGCACAGTCTAAACCAAAAAGCCGCCGGGATCATGGCAAATTCAAATCAAAATAAAAAAAATGAGCGCCGATATTCTTCGGCGCTCATATCGTGATCTTATTTCCAATTGCAGCAGCCCGGCAAAACCATAATCCAGGAACTGAATTTCAGCCAAAAAAATCAGGACCGACGGTTACTTCGCCTTCTTGAGAACGAGGTCGCTGGGCTGTCCCATCATGTCAAACGTCAGTTTGAGTTGATCGCCCGACAAAACTCCCTTGAAGTCCATCTTCATTTCTTGCCCGCCCATATCGAAGGAAACGCTGTATGAAACATTGTTGCCTTCGATTTTTCCATTTTTTATCTGGACATCTTTTCCGTCCATGCCAGTCGTGGTCCCAGTCAGCGCGGTTCCATTGGCCTTGAGTGTATAGTTGATCGTCATGGGATCGCCGCCCATGCCGGCGACTTGCCCAGTCCATTTGCCATCAATATCGGCGGCAAGAGCAAAACTAGCGATAAGAAGAAGCCCTACCGTGAGCGCAAATATTTTCATTTATTTCTCCTTTGTTTGGGTCTCATGATAAACAATTCCAATCAAAATACAAAACAACCATCAGCCAGCCAATTTGTCGGGTCAGTTCTTTATTGCTATGTGACTGCGCCAAAGCCATAGTTACGTTTAAGGGTGATATTTGGTTTCATCCGTGTGATCGAATCCAATAAAATCCGGAATTCTTCAGATAAGCGGTAAATAGAAGGATGGATTGAAATGCGTAGAGAACCGGATTTTTTCGGAGACCAGGAACTGGTACTGGTTTATATGGCAAGACGCTTGAAGAATGCGCTTGCTGTCGAGCGCATCTTGACGGATGGCGAATTGGATTATCACCTGGAAACGGGACCCTATCAAAGCGGCCTGCTTTTTCGCACCACTAAAATGGGGGTGTTTTTTTATTGCCGACGGCAGGACGCCGAGCCGGCCCGTTCCCTCCTGCTGAAAAATGGGCACAAGGACTATCGGTAATTCTGACCTTTCAATATATTTCAGAAGAAAGGCTATAATGCCCGTCATGAAAAAATCCATGCCGCTGTCGATCTGCATTCTCCTGTTGTTGGGTTTTGCGCCCCTGAAATCCACGAGTTCAGCTATTCAAAATACCGACTTCTCAGCACAGAAAACCATTGTCGATGGAGTTTCTGTTGTTCGCCTCGTTGATTCCAAACGCGGAATCGAGGCGTCCATTCTGCCGTCCGTAGGCAATATGGCTTTCGAATTGAAGGTGCACGGGAAAAATATTTTGTTTTTTCCGGACGTGAAACTTTCGGATTTTCAGAAAAAGCCTATGCAGTATGGAATTCCTTTCCTTGCTCCATGGGCAAACCGGCTCGACGACGCAGCTTTCTGGGCTAACGGAAAGAAATACACTTTTAACCTGGGGTTGGGGAATATCCGCACAGATGGCCAGAATCTGCCTATGCATGGATTGCTTTCCAATGCGCCCTGGCAGGTGACAGATGTCGGGGCTGATGAAAAATCGGCGCACGTCACCTGCAGATTTGAATTCTGGAAGCAGCCCGATCTGATGGCACAATGGCCTTTTGCCCACGAATATGAAATGACCTACAGGCTGACGGATGGCGCACTGGAAGTGAAAACAACGGTGACGAATTTGAGCTCGGAGGCGATGCCCGTTGTCTTAGGATTCCATCCCTACTACCGGATCCCGGATATTCCCCGCGATGAGTGGATTTTGCGCATGCCTGCCGCCCAAGCTGTTGTTGCAGATAATCGCCATATTCCGACCGGAGAGTATAAACCGAATGATCTGCCCAATCCCCTGCCTCTCAAAGGGCACACGCTGGATGACGGCTTCACCGATCTCGCGCGCAATTCAATGAATCAGGCCGTTTTTTCGATTGAATCGGGTGAAAAGAAAATCGAGCTGGTCTTTGGTCCGCTATATCCCGTTGCCGTTATTTGGGAACCCGCGTCCCCGCCGGGGCGATCCTTCGATTTCATCTGCATCGAACCTATGGCGGGCCCCACAAATGCAACAAACTTGAAAGGGTCGAAATCCGTTTTTTTCCCTCAGACTGTTCCGTCCAATGGCAAATGGAGTGAGAGTTTCTGGATCCGTCCGAAAGGGATTTAGTCTTGGACGCAGAAAAACGCGGAAAATCAAGACAAAAACATTTGAAATTTAGAATATCGAACAAGGAATTACGAACCGCAGAAGTGAAGCCAGCACAGCCGGCCTTTTTAAAATTCAATATTTCTTGTTCGATATTCTGCGGTTAATAACCATTATCGATCAGACCATTATCCGCGTTTTTCTGTGTACTCCGCGTATTCCGCGTCCTCAATGAATTAGGCGAGCCGCCCACGCTCCACTACTTTTTCTTTGTAGTGGTCTTCTCCGAAAAGATCCACAAATCGGGATCCAGTTCAACAGAAGAAACTTTTTTGGGCAGCGGCACCTTAAGAGCAGGAGCCTGTGGCCCCTTGGCATAAACCTGGATTTGCGCTTCCGTGTTGTCGGCGAATTTAATGCTCACCGGCAGCGGCATGAACCACTCAGGTCCGGCATTCTCCTGCATAACATTAAGCGTCAGGGTGGATTGGCCGCCAGCACCTTCTTCTATCCCATATTCCAAGCGGTAGCTTGGATATTTCGCCTCATAAACCCACTGGTTGAAAAACCAGTTGAGGTTGGTCAGACCAAACCTCTGGGCGAGAGCGGTCCTGGCAAATTGCTCACCGGCAACCTGCATAAAATCCTCCGTGCTTGCCGCCTTCCCCTGATACCGCTTCACAAACTCAGCAAGCATATTGAAAAAGGGGCGATCCTTCTGATCTTTTAATGAAAGATCGGTAAAGAGAAAATGCAGCATGCGCAGGACCAGCGCGCCTTTGTCATAGGTCAGCGTTTGATATGCATTTTTTGTCATCCGGGTACTTAATCGTGATCCAAAGATTATCGGTCCACTTACAGCAACTTTCCCGATGTTGCCCTTATCTCCCGATATGATTGATTCCATCGCAAATCGCGCTTCTTTTATGAGGTCCAGTTCGGCCTTCAGATTTTGGCGGTATCCGGTATAGAGCATGCCGGAATATTCCGCAAATCCCTCGCTCAGCCACTGGTCGCGATAAGAACGCCAGGCGACGGCATGCCCCCACCATTGATGGGAAGTTTCATGAGCCACAAACGAGAATACTTTTCTATTCGCCGCATCCACCCTTGGCAGCAGCAGTAGGCTCGGAAATCCTTGGCCAAAATCAAACGGAAAGACGACCGCTCGGAAATCACTAAACGGATACGGGCCGAAATAATTGCTAAAATAGGCAAGGGCGTTGCTCAATTCCGCTGCTACGAACTTCTCCTTGTTAGAGTTTACGGCGCTGGAAATCGAATAATATTCAATCGGCATTTCCCCGGTGTTTTTAAATTTCTCTGAATAGCGATCGAGCCTGCCGGCAGCGAATGTTGCAAATGAAACCGGCGTATTCATCCTGTATTCCGTTAAACGGTCTTCCTTGGAATCGGGCCATTCCTCCTCACGGACCAACGTTCCGATGCTGGATACTTTGTCACTTTTCTTATGGCGGAAAATCAAATCGTAATTGGAGCGTTTGAGGTATCCATACGTGGGATACCAACCGGTATTTGATATCGGGTAGTAATTATTCTCAAATGTCCGTTGCTTTGAAGTATAATCGCCTTGGAGCATAAGCTCCACGCTGAATTTTTCACCCTTCATCATGGGTTTAGGCAAGATCAGAGTCAGGCCGGTTTCCCAATCCTCCTGGACAAACGGAATATCCCTGCCCTCCTGCCTGGCAGACTTAACCCGCATCGCCCATTTCAGGCGTTGGTTGTCATATGCGGACAAGCCCTCATTCACATTCATCGGAATTGCGGTCAGGTTGTCGACGAGAGACTGAAAATCGATGCGCATCTTCGTTTTAAGCCAAGTCCTGGGCTCCCGTACATCAACCTCCATTGTGTAGAGCAGCGGAGCAACCTGGTCAAATTCGTCCGAGTAGTGTATCCCCTTGCTTTTGACGTCATCCTCCGAATAGGCGGTTATCCACAAATCATTTGTATAGGCATAGGGGGCATAAGCAAAAAGCAGCACCTTTTCTCCGCCATTGAGATTAAACGCCGATCCAAGCAAGCGCGCCTGAAGATCCACCAGATAAGTAAAACGGCTGCGCCTTCCTTTGTCGAATTGAGCCAGAAAAATGCCTGGAGATTCATTGTTGGCAAGCGATATAAGCATGCGCGCGGAAATATTTGCGCCTGTCTCTTTCAGCATGCGTTCATCCAACTCACTCGCAAGTTTCTGCGCTTCATGCGCAGCTTCGGCATTCGCATCCATTCCCTTTCCGATAATAGAGGCTGTATCATCGCTGAAACGCAGAACCGCTGTGTGGAAATCGGAGTCCACGACTTCGGCGTCAATGAACCGCTTCAGGTACTCTTTTTCAAACGGAGCATCAGGCACTTCCGCGTGAAATGTGCCGTCACCGATGAATACTGCGCCTGTGACACGGCCGTCTATGGGAGATGCAAAATAAAAATCACCGGTGAACACCATGGTTGCGCGGTCGCGTTTGAGAGTCAGGTTGGATACAGAGGCCTTACCCCGAAGCTCGAACTTTTTCAGTTTCGCATATATGGGACTCTCGGGACGGCTCGATTGCTGGGCAGTGATTTGTGTTGTTGCCAATAGAGAAAGTGCGATCAGCAGAAACAACATAATACTTCGGCGAATCCACTCGAATTTGTACATTAAACCCTCCATATCCAAAGCGATGATCTGTTGCCTAAAAAAACATTGCCCCGTTTTTACGTTTAAGTTGTTGGATCTGAATCAACTGGCTTGGCGCTTATCATAAACCAGAATTAATAAAGCTTTCTATATATTATTTTAACTTTATCCGCGTTATTCCACGCGGTCGGCGTACTCCGCGTCCAAATCTGCGGCAGGGCAGGGAGAAAATATTAACCTACAGATCAAATTATTTATAACCTTTTGGATCGGGAAGCCGTCTATTAAAATAGCAAAAGAGGAGAGGGACCATGGATTCCAGCAAGCTGTCCTGCGAAGACAAAGCGGAAATACTCAGGAAAACAAGCCGATACCGCGAGCTGATTTTATCAGGACGACTGAGGCTGTCCCACAGAAGCGCCGCACAGCTGCTTGGCCCCGATTGCATGTACCACCTCTATTCTCTAGGAGCCTGTCCGAGTATTAGGAGGGGCCGCGCGCATGGGGCTTGCACGGCGAGCGCAAGGCGCGAGGAGGAGGCGATGCGGGGACATCGTTGACGACGAGCAACGCAGCGATCGCCGTGCAACCCCCATGCGCCCTTCGGGTTCCGGCTTCGCGCGGGCATCTGCGGCGTTGCCGCTCCTCGACGATGTCACCGCATCGCCTGCGTCGCGGCGCCTTGCATCTGCCCGCGCGAAGCCAGGAACGCGGCCCTTCCTAATACTCGGACAGGCTCCTAGCCAAACCCGACAAATCCCAGAAATAAATTTGAAATATTTTGGGCCTTTAAGATTTTTGGCCTTAGCGTGATTCTGCTTGTTCCGTTAAAGTCTTTGAGGTTATCTTCAAAGAATCTGGGATATAGGAGCCGAAGCGTATTGACTCTGCATGTAATCCAAATATTGAAGACAGCCCACAAGAGTTTATTGCGCAACTGGGGACGCGCAGTCCTGACTTCCCTGAGCATGGTGGTGGGGACCGCTTCCCTTGTGCTGGTCGTGGTGGCGGGAATCAGCGGAAGGGCATACACGCTGGAGCAAATCCGTGGTGTGGGAACCAACCTGATCACTATTTATCATGAAACCGATGACGTTGGCAGCTCCAATACCCTTGCCGACAGGCTCAATGAAGACGATCTCAAAGCCATCCGGACTAAAGTGCCCGGCGTGCGGAACGCTTCTCCGCTGGTCCTCAGTTTTCCCAGAATACCGTTCAGCGGAATTTCAAGGGTCGTAAGCCTGATCGGTACCACTCCGGAATATCTGCAGGTTCGCAACATCCAG
This sequence comes from Acidobacteriota bacterium, assembly GCA_023265215.1. Taxonomy (GTDB): domain Bacteria; phylum Acidobacteriota; class UBA6911; order UBA6911; family UBA6911; genus UBA6911. The sequence continues at coordinate 9,205 of JAHFUH010000062.1, read as the reverse complement.
GTCGTGCGGGGCAAGTTTCTGGATGCCAATGATTTAAGATTTCGCAGCAAAGTCTGTCTGGTCTCGGAGCTTCTCGCAAAGAAATTGGAGCGGGATCCCTCTTTCAAAGGGCAAGTCAACTTTTTCGGCATTCGATTTTCCGTGAGCGGAGTTTTCCGTGAGCGCGTCAATACTTTCGGCCAAACAGAAGTGACAGATTACAGCGCTTTGATCCCCATTTCAGTCATGCGATATTTCAAGCCTGCCGAAATGATCGACCAGATATATGTTTCCGCACAAGCAATGGAGATGGTGCCGCAGGTCTCCGCAGATATAGAAAAACTTCTGATAGGCCGCCATCGCAAGCAGTCGCACTTCAAGGTGGACAACCTTGCGAGCATTCTAAAAGCAGCCAACAGGATCAGCCTGGGTCTTGAGGTCGTGCTTCTTGTAATCGCGGCCATATCCTTGATTGCCAGTGGAGTCGGCATCATGAATGTCATGCTGATCACCGTGACAGAGCGAACCAGGGAAATCGGCATCAAAAAAGCAATCGGCGCTTACCGGCGCGCGCTTCTGATTGAATTTCTTGCAGAGGCACTGATCCTGAGCTGCGGGGGCGGGCTGGCAGGAACTATCCTGGGAGCGGCGGTACCCTACTCTGTTCATTTCTTTGAGCCAGGAATCCAAATACGGATCCCGCCCATGGCTATTCTGCTTGGATTTGGGGTGACATTGCTTGTCGGCGTAACCTTTGGAATGCTTCCCGCTTTGAGAGCATCCCGAATGGATCCGGTGGATGCTCTGAGATACGAATAATTTCATTAATACTCCGAATAATGATGACAAACCCCTGAGAGCCTCATATAATCTTAACCAATTAGTTGAGTATTTAGTCACGAAACGGGCGCAGTACAGCATTACAAAAGCTTGGATTTTGTTGAACATTTCGGAGTGCGCAAGATCGGTTTACCGAAATACTCGAGATATAGGCGCTAAAGCCTTCTTTTAGGTGCGCCGATGCACTTCGAGGTGTCTGAAGGCGACAAGTCGCTGTCGCTATTAGTTCAAGCCCCAGGCTGGAACTAATAATTAAAATGAAGAATTGATTTGCTCAGCAAATTCCACGCTTTTCGGAGGTCAAAAGGAATGGCAAAATGTGTCGAGCAAAACTTAGTTCGTCCATTACGACCGCTGGCAATAATTCCAACTTACAATGAGCGGAGCAATGTATCCCAGTTGATACCGGCGGTCCTCGGCATCGACAGCAGATTGCATGTTCTGATTGTGGACGACGCGAGCCCCGACGATACAGCTGGAGAAATCGCCAGGATGCAAAAGAATGGCTGCGCTTCGCGCCTCTTTTTGCAGTCCCGGTCCGGCAAACTCGGGCTTGGAAGCGCTTATGTTCACGGTTTCAAATGGGGGATTGCCCGAGGATACGATTTCCTGATCCAGATGGACGCAGACTGGAGCCACAATCCGGCCGACCTGGAAAAGATGCTGCGTCTGGCAGCTCAATCTGATTTCGTTATCGGCACACGGTACATATCCGGGGGAGGCACCGCCAACTGGTGTTTGGGAAGAAAGCTGCTTTCACAATTTGCCAGCTATTACTCCCGTCTCATCCTGCGGTCAAATTTTGCCGACTTCACCGGAGGGTTCAACGGCTGGTCCAGGAATGTCCTGCGCGGAATCGACCTCGATTCCCTTCGAAGCGAGGGTTACAGCTTTCAAATCGAGCTGAAATACAAAGCAGACCGGCTTGGCTACACACATGCGGAATTCCCTATCGTTTTCACGGAACGCCGCTCCGGAAAAAGCAAAATGTCGACGTCCATTGCAATGGAAGCGTGCTGGCGCGTGTGGGCATACAAACTGGCGATGAAGAAGAGTGCTGCGAAGGAAATGGGCTTTCGGACAGTTCCCGGCCAGGCCGCTGTCCGGCTTGGTTTAAGACAGCAAGGTTAATGCTTTATTACTGAGCATGAATAGAGATTTTGCTCGCTACCATTCTCCCAAAAGCTTGCCCAACGAAAAACCGAATTCATTTGCATCCTGGTTAGAGCACCATAGGCCACTATTCTGGCGCTGTGTTCCTTTTGTTGCAATCGTGTGCTTCCTGGCATGGTGCTTTGTTTCATTCCGATCCAATTTCACATGGGATGATGCCGAGCCTGAAATCCTCAACCAGGCGTGGAGGCTGGCTAATGGCGGAAGCATCTATCGCGGCGTTGAATCTCCGCCCTATGCATTTGCGGCATATACGCCGCTCTATTTCGCAGTCACGGCTCTTCTTCTTAAGTTTACAGGTCTGAGTTACATCCCTGCCAAGCTTATTTCTTTCCTTGCCGCCCTTTCAATCGGATGGGCTATGGTCCGGCTTAGCCGGGAATGGAATAAGTCTGGGCGGGATGGCCTATGGGCAGCATCCTTCCTGTTCCTGATACCTGCATTCCTGTATAACTCGGCCCGATGCCATGTTCAGATGATGGCAGTTGCCTTTTCCATCTGGTCGCTATATTTCTTTTTGCGCAACCGCTGGAAAGCAACCCTTATTATCAGCCCGCTATTCGCAGTCCTGGCCTTTTATACCAAGCAGACGCAGGTTGCCCTGCCTTTGGCAATGGCCTTATATCTGGCCATCCGGAACCGCCGATGGTTTTTGCCCTATGCCTCCATCGGACTTGTTCTCGGTCTGATTCCGTTTCTTTGGCTGCAGAAAATAAGCGGCGGGTTATTCTTTTTCGATACAGTCAGCCTGGCAAGGCTCGAATATGATTGGTGGACCATACCGCAAATTTTCATGCATCACGCCGGGCCCATTCTCATTTTCATTGGCATTGCCGGATCTCTTCTGTGGCAACGTTTCAAAGATGGCACCTGGGATGCAATCGATTGCTACCTGGGCTGCCTGTTTTTCATTACGCTGATTTCACTCGGAAGGCTCGGAGCTCACGGCCAATATGTGGTGGAGCTTTTGGTCATCACACTTCTGTATCTATTAAAGACAGCCGGTCTGCCGGCAATTCCGCGCCGCGATGCGCTGGTTTCGGCTCAGATTCTGCTGCTCTTCTTGTACGCGCCGGCATTCATATTTTTGGAAGAAGGCTTGTGGGATATTTCCGCAAACCGGGCTTCCTCAAAAATATATTCCTTGATCCGCGAGCGATCGGGGCCGGTCCTTTCTCAGCAGAACAGTTTTTCGCTGTTCAGCCGCGGCGAAATATACGTCCAGCTCTTTCATTTTTCCGGGCTGTCCCGGGCGGGAATGTGGGATCAGAGGCCTCTGCTTAATGAAATTGACAAACGTGGATTCTGTTGTGTCATTACGGAGTTCCCCATCGAAACATCCCCTCTGTCCGACTCCGATAATGAGCGATTCACTCCCGAAATCATTTCGGCAGTGCGCAGGAACTACAAGCTTCTGGAATCCGTATACCCCTACTACTTCTATGTCCCATCGTCCACTCTTGCGAATTTGACAAAGCGCACCGGATTCCACCGGTTCCACTGATAAAGATATTATTTCTGTGAAATGCGGGATCCGTGGCGTTTTTCCGCGGTCTTATTTCTTTTTGCTGGAGTAATAGCCTTCACGGCCTCGAACAGACAATCCTTTTTTCTTGAGGCCAATTTTGATGGTCCGATAGCCGTCCCGCGCACCCGCGTCCGGCGCATACCCGAGACTGTACTGGCTACGCAGTTCTTCTTCGATCCTTGAGTAGATCTGATCCAGCGATCCTTTTTTGTCGTATTCAAAAAAAACGCCGCCGGTTGCGTTTGTCAGTTTTTTAAGATTTCTCTTTTCTTCATTCAGATCGCGACCGCCCCCAAAACCGCCGAAACCCGGCATTCCAAATCCGCCGCCCAGGGATCCGAAACTTGGATCGACGATGCGGACTGCATAGATAATGGTGTCGGCTTCCTGGGCGTCTACCATCGCCATCTCTCCGCGGCTCCCAAGGTGCGCCCCGTCTCCCAAAATTATCATCGCCTTTCTCCCCTGCATCGGTTTTAGTACTTCGTTGGATGTCAGGGACACGGCATCGGCGAGAATAGTCTCTTGCCAATTAGAGTTTGCCTCGACACCACCAGCTCGCTTTAATCCGCCTCTCCCCATTCCAAAACTATCCATCGAATGCGGCTTCAGCCGGTACAAAGAATCCAAAAGCTTCTGGTGTGAGGAAGTCAGATCCTGAATTAATTCCACTTCATAGCTATAGGAGACAAGAAATGCATGGTCGGTACCCGGTCGCAATATATTGCTGAAAAAAACATGGCTGGCAGTCCGTTCCTCATCCAGCATTTTTTCTTCACTGGGAGTTGTATCGACAACCAGGCCGATTGTCAGGGGCAGATCGCTTTCGCGGGAAAAGTATTGAATTGTTTGCGGGCGGCCATCTTCTCTTAAAATAAAATCATCCTGCTCCAGGTCCTTGATGATATTCCCTTTCTTGTCCCGGACAGTGACAAAAACGTTGACCACACCGACACTAACCGAAAAGCTGGGCACGGAGGATCGCGCGGATTCCTGTGAACGCGCGAAAAGGCCGGACCCTATGATCGAGGCGGCGCCCAGGAGAATCTCTCTCCGGGTCAGATCTTTTGGCGCGCCAGACATGGTGCCGTCACCTCCTCAAATGGACGGAATCGTTCGCTGATCAGCCTACACTTCAGAACAGTATTTTTATAATTATACCCTATCGCAAGCTGCAAATATCTATTGTCTTATTTCCTCGGATTTATCAATTGTCATTTGGGGAGACCAAATTGAAGAAGGAGTGGTTTTAGCCGGCAGGGAGGTCAAAAGACAAATGACCATTGCCGAATTACACCGAAAATCAAGTTTCACTTCCAACTGCACCCTATATCTTCTCCAAGAGCTATTTCTCGCTGTCCAACATACGCATCTGATGCTCATCATAGCGGGCGCCTGCAACTTCGGATTCCGAGATCTCCCGTTCAATTCGATCAGTGTCGGCTAAATCCAATTGCACATCCAGCGCAGCCAGGGATTCATGGAGTTGTTCCCGAGTCCTTGCACCCATCACCGGAATAACGTTTTGCTCCTTGGCAAGAACCCACGCAATTGCCAATTGCGCGGATGTAATTCCCTTTTCCGACGCCAGTCTTCTCAAGACATCCACCACCCTCTGGTTACGCTTAAAATTCTCAGATGTAAATCTCGGCATGCGTGCGCGGAAATCACCTGTTTGCGCCGGGACAGAACCGCTCAGCAATCCCCGCGAAAGCACTCCATAGGCGGTCACGGCTATTCCAAGCTCCTTCAAAATTGGGAATATCTTCCGCTCGGGTCCGCGGCTGATGATGGAATACTCGATTTGAAGATCGCAGATTGGATAGACGGAGTTTGCCTTTCGAATAGTATCCGGCCCCACCTCCGACAATCCGGCGTAGCGGACCTTTCCTGCTTTTATCAGGTCGGCTATCGCCCCAATCGTATCCTCGATTGGAACATTGGGATCGAGGCGCGCGGGCCGGTAGATGTCGATGTAGTCAACCTCGAGGCGCGTCAGGCTATAGGCAAGGAAGTTATTCACAGCCGAAGGCCTTGCATCATATCCAAGCCATGCCCCGCCAGGGGATCGCAGCGCGCCAAACTTGACCGACAGGAGAGTTTTGTCCCGCCGCCCTTTCAAAGCCCGCCCAATGAGCATTTCATTGTGGCCCATCCCATAAAAATCCCCAGTGTCGATCAGGTTGACTCCGCAATCCAAAGCCTCATGGATTGTGCTTATGTTTTCTTTTTCGTCCGAGTAGCCATACATGCCCGACATGCCCATGCACCCCAAAGCTATCGGAAAAACAGAAGGCCCGGCAGAACCGAGCTGACGCGTTTTTGTTTGATTTGTCATAGCGGATCCTTTTTCAATATCTGAGGCTGCAGCCATGAGAATTAGATTAATCTCACAAAAACGTCAAGACAAGACTCCAAAGCTCTATGATAAGATTATAGTTCTGTTTCCGGCGCTGATCCGTTGCGGCGGCCCCATTTCCATCAGAAGGAGGGCCAAATGTCACTTGCAAGGCTCGGAATATTGCTGGCGGTCCTGTGTATTGCGACCAGCGACATTTTCGCCATTCTTTCCCAGGCGCCCACATTCAAGGTCGATGTCCGGGTTGTCAATGTTCTCGCAACAGTCCGGGAGCGCAAGGGGCGCATCGTCAGCGATCTTTCCAAAGATGAATTCATCCTGCAGGAAGACGGCAAGCCGCAACAAATCCAATATTTTTCACGCCAGACAGATCTTCCTCTGATTCTTGGGCTCCTCGTCGACACAAGCATGAGTCAGGGCAGTCTGATTGAGGATGAGCGGAACGCGTCTTTTCAATTTTTTGACCAGGTGCTGCGTCCGGACTGTGATCAAGCGTTTTTAATCAAGTTCGACTATGACGCGGAGTTGCTACAGGACCTGACGAATTCCCGCAACTCATTGAAAAGAGCGCTTGAGGGCCTGGAGACGCCTGATCCCCGGCAGTACGGAGGATGGCAGCGTCGGGGTGGCGGCAGGCAGGGAGGGCCCGGCCATGGCATGGGAATAGGAACCATTCTCTTTGATTCCGTATTCCTCGCTTCCAATGAGATTTTTCGGAAACAGGAAGGTCGCAAGGCGATAATTCTCATCTCCGACGGAGTAGACAATGGAAGCAAATTGGGCACGAGAGATGCAATCGAAGCCGCCCAGCGCGCGGATACTCTCATTTATTCCATACGCTATTATGATCCGGACATGTACGGTTTCGGCGGATCAACAGTGTTTGGGCGCAATGAGGACAAAGATGGGAAAAATGCCCTTAAATCTCTCTCCAACGAAACCGGCGGCCGTATGTTTGAAGTTACGAAAAAGATGAAGCTGAAGGATATCTACGATACTATTCAGGAAGAGCTCCGCAATCAATACTACCTGGGTTACACAGCCCCAGAAAACGGAGTTGCCGGTTTCCGCCGAATCACACTGCGCACTAAAATTCCAAATCTGGAGGTAATCACGCGCGCCGGCTACTACACAAAGAACTAACAGCCGGAATTCACGGAGTACAAGGAAAAACGCGGAAATGATATAGATTTTTATCCGCGTTTTTTCGCGTTGTCCGCATATTCTGCATCCTAAACTCGTCGTTGCTATTTTTGCTTGACAATAACCCATGCCGGGTTGCCTTATATGCGAGAATCTCTACAAAAAGCCAAAAATGGGAGCTACAGGAATGAAAAAGAAATTTATGATTGTTGCAGTAGCCGTATCCATGGTCATGCTATGCGCTTCCGGCGCTTTGTTCGCAGCCCAAGATTCCAAATGCGACCGGCAGTGCCTGGTCAACATGATGAAGCAGTACCTGGCGGCGTTGGTGAAGCACGACCCCAAAGCCGTTCCATTCGCCCAAAAAGTCAAATTCGTGGAGAGCACAGCGAACATTCCGGTAGGCAAGGGGCTCTGGGTAACCGCATCGGAAGGTCCAAAGGATTTCCAGATTTACGCTGCGGATCCTGTTGCACAACAAGTCGCCTGCCTCGTGATGATGAAGGAAAATGACAAGGACATACTGTTGGGAGCACGCCTGAAACTGGAAAACGTCAAGATCACTGAAGCCGAGCACCTGGTGGTCCGGGACCTGGGATCAAGCCCCGCGGGTCAAGGCGCGCTGGACAATCTTAAAAAGCCCCGACCCGGTCTACTGGAAGATGTAGCACAGGCGGATCGCACACCCAGATTGGATATCCTCAAAGCCGGGCTCGCCTATTACGACGCACTTACGGGAGAAAACGGCAAGCTGGCCCCCTTCGCCCCCGAATGCGAACGCCATGAAAATGGGATGGTCACGGCTGGAGGCAAAACGGGAGCCCCCAAACCCAAACCGGCAGCCAAGGAAGGGACGGCCCAGACACCAGCCGCCAAACCCAATCCTGAATTGGAGAAAATGATGAAGGAAATTGCGGCAGCGGGGCCGGCAGCCAACACTTGCGAAGGGCAGCTCAGCACCGGCACGTTTACATATATCACTGAAATCAGAAATCGCCGGGTGCTTATTGCGGATGAACAGAAGGGGCTCGCCGTCGGTTTTTCTATGTTTTACCACGACAGCACAATCAAGGAATATGATTACAAAGATCCCAATACCGGGAAAGTCCTGGGCAAACGATCTTCCTATCAGGGCACATTCAATCTGCCTGCGATGCACATCTACAAAATCAAAAAAGGCAAAATATACGAAATCGAGGCAATCGGTTTCACATTGCCTTATGGAACCAAGTCCGGCTGGGAATAGGTTTTAGCCGCAGACTTACGCCGACTGATTTCAGGATCAGCGTAAGTCTGCGGGTTTTAACCCGGATTATTCATGAAGCTTCTACTGCGGCGGCGGATCCGGGCATGTCTTCGGGTTAATCCGCCACTCCAAGTCCCAAACCTCCATCTACAATAATCTCCTGCCCGGTGATGTAATCCGACGCGGGCGAGGCGAAAAAAAGAGCCACACCATAGTGATCGCTTGGAAAGCCGACGCGATGCATTGGAATTGTTTTGGCCACCGCCTTCTGCTCCACCGGATTTTGCGCGTGCCCGCCGCCGATATTCGTGACGATGTAGCCGGGCGCAATGGCATTGACGGTAATGTTGTATGCGGCGAGTTCCATCGCGGCATTCCTCATGAGATTCCGGATCCCGGCTTTGGCCGCCATATAAGCAGCTCCGATTGCGGGTTCAATGCGCGTGGACGCCAGCGATGTTGTGATGATGATGTGCCCCGATTTTCTCGGCTTCATGTGACGCACAGCGGCCCGGACTGTCGCAAAAACACCGTTCATGTTTATTTCAATCACCCGGTTCCAGCGCTCGTCCGTGTAATTCTCCAGCGCGCCCCCGGGGATACGCGGCCTTTCCGATCCCGCCCAATCGCCCACAAAACCGACTCCCGGATCGATGCCCGCATTGGCAAACACGACATCGAGCCTGCCGTAAACTCGGGCTGCATTGTCCATAGCAGCATCAAGAGCCTTGTGATCCGTAACATCGGCGATTTGCCCGCGGACATCCATGCCGGCAGACTGCAGCCGCTTGGCTTCATCCTCGAGTCGTTGGCGATCAATATCCAGGATGGTCACTTTTGCTCCATTGGAGGCGAGCGCTTCCGCATAGCCCAATCCAATTCCGCTTGCCCCGCCGGTTATGACGACTCCATAGCCTTCAACCTTGAACAGATCTGA
>JAHFUH010000061.1 GCA_023265215.1 Acidobacteriota bacterium | reverse complement strand
AAAACCGGGAAGTGCTGGAATTAACTCAGAAAATGCGCGTGGAAGTGGATAATGCGCTCCACAAACCCGGACCCGAACCTACGCGGGTGAAAGTAATAACAAAGGATGGAAAAACCTTTGTAAAAGTTGTTCAAAACCCTCTTGGCAGCCTTGAAAGACCAATGTCCTTCGAGGATTGTGCGAGAAAATTCAGCGATTGTGCGAAAAGTCTCGACGCTGCACGAATTGGCAAAATAATTGAGATGGTCGGACAGATAGAGCGGCTGGACGATATTCGGGAATTAATTCGTCTTCTAACATAAGGAAAATGTAGACGCGGCGTCTCGCCGCGTGCGACAGGAGGTTCAGAGGACCGAGCTACGCGGCGGGACGCCGCGTCTACTAGAACAATCCTAAGGAGGAAGTCATATGGGCAATGCTCTGGGCGGGAAAGTAGCTTTCATTACAGGCGCGGCAGCAAAGCGGGGCATGGGACGAGCGGTCGCGCTGCGAATGGCGATGGAAGGTGCCGACGTGATGGTGACTGACAAATTCGCTGCTCCCAAAAGCGCATGGGTTGGAGATGAAGGTTGGAACGGCCTGGCTGATGTAGCAAAGGAAATTCAGGCTCTCGGTCGGAAAGCAATTTGGGCTGTCGCGGGCGTGGAGGATTCAAAAGAAGTTGAAGCGGCGGTGAAAGCGACTATCGATAAGTTCGGCAAGATCGACATCCTGATCAATTGCGCCGGAACGCGCGGTCCCGTCGGCGTTAATATCGCGGACGGCGATGAAAGAGATTGGAAGCTGATGTTCGATATTAATTCGCTGGGGACAATGGTCGTTTCCAAATACGTCGCCAAAGAAATGATTCGCAAAAACCAGGGCGGAAAAATTGTCCACATTGCTTCCGCTGCCGGCAAGCTGGCCTGTCCCGGGAGCGCCGCCTACGCTGCTTCCAAATGGGCTGTCATCGGGATTACACAAGCCCTTGCCATGGAACTGGCGCCCTACAAGATCAATGTCAATTCGATCAATCCAGGTTTCTTTCCTACGAACCTGCGCGATGATGACGCCACCCTCCATAGCAAGGAAAAGGGCATCACGGTGGAGCAGTTCCGGGAAGAAGAATATAAGATGCTTTCCAACATGGTCCCGCTCAAACGGATGGGGACTGTCGAGGATATAGCTGATTTGATTTATTTCCTGGTCAGTGATCAATCGAAATACTTGACGGGGCAATCCCTCAACATTACGGGCGGCACCCCGCCGTTAAATTAGTTAAAGGACGGAGCTTTGATGCACCAGAAATAACGTTCCCGGTCCAGGGTTCCCCGTTTAGTGTTGTAGTTTTAATCGGGAACCCTGAGCTGGGAACGTTTTTATAAGGAGAGATATATGAGTCTTAAAGAATATGCCGATTTTGCGAATGAAAATAAAACCTGCTTTCTGTCTACTGTAGAAGGAGACCAGCCGAGAGTCAGGGCCATGGGTATGTGGTATGCGGATGAGAAGGGATTTTATTTTCAGGCGCAATCAGTAAAAGCTTTAATCAAGCAATTGCAGAAGAATCCAAAAGTCGAGGCTTATTTCTGTACGAAGGATTTCAGCAAGGCTATGCGGGTCACGGGCAAAGTGAAGTTTGTCGAGGATCTTAAAATGAGGGCCAAATGCATAGAGGAAAGGCCTTTTGTTAAGAATTTCGGCATTACGGAACCCAGCAATCCTTTGCTTGCCGTTTTCCATCTTTATACCGGCGAAGCCTTTTTCTGGACGTTTGGCGACAGCATGAAGGAAGACCAGATCCCGCGCGTGAAGTTTTAGTGACATAGGGTGCGGAGTACGTGAAAGGCCAGGAATATCGCGAATAAAATAATTATTCCGCGTACTCCGCGTTCAAATTCAAATAAAGCAGGCGTTTGGCCTGAAGGTTATCGAGGACAGGCTAGATTTTTTTGGAGTAAGGACTGCTTTACAGGCAAAAATCCCTTTATTATTTGGCTCCAATTAGGACATATTCCGACCATACGGCAGAGGCTCAAGCTGGTTGATAAAGCAAAGGCGTGCAAAATTCTACGCTTCTTTGTTCCAATCCGTAGTAAAATCGCATCCCAATATCTAAGAATGTATATGTAAACATAGGTTCGGAAGAGTAGACCGGTTTGACAGGGAAAGACCCTCGAAAAGCCGTTGTCTATTTTCCCTATCGGCTGCCAGAGCAGCTCACAGCTGTGCTTTAGAGAGGCTGGAGGTTAACATAATCTCCAAAGTGGAACTTGCGAGAGCAGGATTTGGCCAAACTTAGAGCTATGAGTTTAAAGCTTATATTGCGCGTCGGCTTCAATGAGTCTATTGCTGTTCTAATTGAAAACCTCAGCACTAACCGGGAGAGTGAAAGATGACCACGGCTGAATTGGAATCAGTTGTTGAAGGGCTTAGGCAGCGGCCTCTTGTTTTGCTCTTGGGACAGCATTTCCTCTTCCGCAGAGATAAGGATAATCCAATATTCGATTTCTCGAGCGGCCAAATTGAGGGAGACTCCTTCTACGCTTCCTGGCTTTCAAATCCTCTGAATATCGATGCCCGATCAAAGCATCTAAGTGATAGTGGTATGGCTGTTACAATTCCGGAGGCAGCGCAATATTTGCGCGATTGTCCTTGGCGATGTGTTTTCACGAGCAACATCGATCCAACCCCCCGCCGTCTACTGCAAATAGCGAATACGAGGCAAGTACTCGAGAAGTTTGAGCGTGCGGACAATCCAGAGCAGACCGTGCTGCCACTATTTAGATTGTTCGGCAGCAGTGATCGACAGGAACTACGGGAATTACCACCAGCGGATCGAAATGCTTTGCGCCAACAACGTGCAACCGCTCAAGAAATTATGCGTCCATTGGCCGAGTTCGTGACACCAACAGGGTGTTTGTTAATTGAAGGCTGGAATCCGGAAGACGACTGGCTCCGCCCGCGCGATTTGGCTCCTGCGCTAACTGGCCTCGGAGCCGATCAAGTGCTTATCTTTGGCCAGGATGAATCTTCTTACAAGGCATTGGAGAATGATGACGATTTTGCAGATCTTGTCGCCGGTGGTATTGTCAAGATCTTTAAATTAACACTCTCCGAGGCTCTGGAACAGATCACCGAGAGAGGTCTTTTCGATTTTGCAGATCCTGAGCTAAAAGCGCCAGCTGAGAAGGTGTTCAATGTGGTCGAGAAGACTCCGAGGGACCTACGACCGGCAAATAAGGATCAGCTAAAGCAGCTAGTTTTTAGCCAGCATGAATGGCAGAGCTTTAACGAAACCCTCGAAATTCTCTTACCGATTGGATTTACAAGACATCTCGCAGCAACCTCAGAAGAAAAGTACAAGGCCTTTCGCCGGTTTCTGGGACATGGCCCAGACACTCAGCTTGATATTATTCGACATCTCGCTTTTCGCCGGCCTATTCTTGACCAGCAGATCGAACCGATGATCCAAAAACTTCTTCTGGAGGCGTCACCCCAAGACTATGTGGTTCTCATCGCTGGGCAGAGCGGTGTTGGGAAAACGGTGCTTCTATCCCTCTTAGCTGTGGACTTGCGGGAGGCTGGGATTCCCGTCGCTCTAATCCGACGTGGGGTTGTGCCGCCCAATCTCAGTCAGTTAGATAAATTCGCCCAACGGGTTGAATCGATTACAAAAGTCCCAATAGCAATAGTATATGACGGTCTTTGCGATGAAGCCGAGTACGCCAGTGTGGCTCATTTTCTTGGAAGTCGTGGTCGCAAGGTTCTTGTAATTGGTTCTGTCCATGGATCTGATGCTCCACCTGCAGGCACTAGGACTGATAGTCGTCCCCTCAGCATTCGTCGCTCGGGCAAGAATACTCGTTTTAGGCGCATTACGGTACCTGTGCAGCTTGATGATGCCGAGCGTGAGCTGCTCATATCCTATCTTGGAAAATATCTGCCCGAGGATATCCCTAGCATCAAGAGATTGATTGAAGGTGGCTATGACAACTTTTTCGCCATGCTTTATCGGCTACTTGATAGTGCTCGCCAACGACTTCGTGATGGACTCATCCGTGAAATTGAAGCTGCGGCAGACCGGTTTGACAGGCGAGTAGAGAAAGATGCGGCAGAGATACAAACTCAGCCTGGAAAAATTACAGCAATGCAATATGCGCTTCGATCTGCACTTGGAGATAGATTATTAGTAAGTGAAAATGAGAAATCCAGTACTGACACAAAGGATGTGACCCAAACAAAAATCGGCGCTCGCAAAATGGTTAATGCGATCCTCGTGGCTTCTCAATATGGCGTAGACGTTCCTCAAGGTATAGCCTTGAATATATTGCCTCGGCAGGAATGGTTCGAAGCATATAGACAAGCCCTCGAATCATTCCACGTCATTGATGCTCGGTATGTAGCTGGCGACTATTGTGTTCTTTCAGCTCGCCATCCACTTGAGGCAAGACTCTGGTGTGAAAGACACATCCATGAGCGAAAAGAACAGTTTGCGTTGATCCGTGAAATGGTTCTTCAGCTACGTTCCAGCCAAGTAAATGATGATCATAGCCCCGAACTCAATTTTGTCTTACAGCTGCTTCGGGCAATCGGTCCGCAGGGGAAAATACCAAATTCCATGCCTGATCATTATGGTGATATCGCGCGTTTGATCAATGAGTTACGCACGAGCCACGCCCAAGCGCTCCATCCACGTCTGCTATTGATCGAAAGCAACGCTGCAAGAGAATGGGTTCAGCGTCAACAACCTCGGATTGGAGAAAGGGTGCGCCGAGGAGAAGAGTGTGATTCCCACACGGTTCGTAGCCAGGTGCAAGAGTTGCTGGACATGCTACAGCGAGCTGAGCGGTCTCTTAACGATGCAATCGCTGCCATTCGTGCGTCACAGGCACAACCAAAATTTACGCCCGGAGCTAGTAGGATGATGGCAGTTCTTTACACAGAACTTGCCTGCGTGTTAGGAGCACAGCAACAAACACACAGATTCTTGGTGCAAATGAACATTATTACCCAATCGGATGGCTTTGTGCGCCAGATTGACGGACTTCTTGATCGCGCTATCCAAGCATGGCGACGTGCGAGATCTTTTCAGGAGGATAACTATCAGGCACTCGATGCGGCCTGCTGGATTCTTCGGGATCGTTTTGAAATCAAGCCGATCGATCCATCCCGTGAGGCTGAACTCCTTGCGGAGTGGTCAGAGATAATTGAACAATACAGAGAGCAGGATTTGTCCTCCGATGAAGAAGAGAAATTCGACCGGCGGGAATCAGAATTTAGTAGGCAACTTGGAGACATAACGAGATTTGAATCCGTAATGGAACGGATGATTCAAAAGGGAATGAATGCTGCACACACATTGCGTGCTAGGTATATCGGTCAAGAGCGCGGGTGCGCTGCTGCACGGGCTTACATTGAGGATAAATGCGCTAATATTCTAGAAATCGATCGTCCTGTTCTTTTGTACTATTTTCGCCTCTGGTGGGAAACCGAAACAAGATATCCAAGCTACTTTGATCATGACCACATGACATTGGCTTTTACTGCCAGTCAGTGGGCGCGCCTTGCTAAGCTGGCTCGCGCCCGACTCTCCCTTGAGGGTGAACAAGATAATTGCGTTTCCTTATTCCACCTTGGTTGGGCAAGCCTTCAAACAGGCCAGACTTTGCAGGCACGGGAAGCCTTTGAACGACTCGAGATGGTTAGTGCAGACTCTTTCCGCCGTGCGCGTTCCCTCTGTGTTATATCAAATGTTGATGGATCACCACGTGAGTTCTTGGGGGAAACCAGGGGAAGAATCGTCGGGAATCGAGGACGTGGCTGGATTGATGAACTCCGAATGGAAATCGACTACCCATTGTCTGAATTCTCTGAGGTTGATACTCGGCCTGGGCGACCGCTTGGCCCCTTCCACATTGCTCTGAATTATCGCGGGGCCTTCGCTCAACCCTTGCATCGTTTTCCAAAATCAACGGATATCTAGGATTATGACTATTGATGCAAGATTGCTCGCCATTCCGATAGCTGCCGTTGGTGAAGATTGGCTAGGTGGCGAATTTCTTCCGGCGCTTGATGAGGCAATATCACAGAGCTTACCCATGGGTGGTGTGCTATGGCTTCCTGTTGATTCGAGTTACGAATCGCAATACCTCCTTGCTCAGATTGCGCATAATATAAGCCGTTGGAATCGCTCGGCTACCGAGCTTGTCATCAGCGAATCAGACCCTTTGCTTTTTTGGCTCAAGTTTACGGGCTTTGGCGACACCGGTGGAATGCTTGGCTCTTTGGATTCCAACCTCTTACTCGCTGTTGGAGGTGAGTTCTTTCCCCCTGAGTATTTGGGGAAGCACATAGCAACGATTGATGAACTATGTAAGGCTAGCCGATCCATCTTGGTACTGCCCATTTTTCGGCTCGCACACGCAATCCCGGCACAAATGCAGAGGGGCGTTTGGATCCGAATTCCTCCTCTCTCATCATTTTCTCCGGAGCGTTTGTCTGATCTGATTGAGACTCTTATCCATGCGAGAATGCCAGGGCTCTCGGAGGAAGATAGGAGGGTATTTTTAAGTCAGTTCATTGCATTTGGGCCCAAGAGTCGCGCCCATTTAGAAAATTGGATATCTGAGTATTCACAATCTGAGGATCCCATAACGGCACTTCGTAGTGGACCTCCGCCATTAGCATCCGACCCCCTTACGCAGCCTAATCCAATACCAGGCCGACAATATTTAAGTGATCGGTTTCAGAAGGCGAGAAAGCGGTTAGAGGAGGCTGACCTGCAATTGCGATCAGTCTGCCAATTGCCCTTGATTTTCCGTCATCAACCGCTTAATGATCCTTTCGAATCACATGATCCATCTTTCTGGTTTCTCTGCTTGGTTTCTCACTTATCCTGTGTGGTTTTTGATGCTGGGGAGAGGGGTCTGCTGAGCGTTGCTAGGCGATCTTACGATCAGGAACGGGATGACATTTCTGGCGATCCAGGCTCAGAGCTTCCGGAAGTGCTAAGAAATCTGAGGACTTCTCTGCAGCACGGAATGGATCTCGATAGCGCTCGCAATCGAAAAATTCTTGATTCCGTTGCGGCTTGGTATCAGCGGTTTATTGGTGCTACATCCCCTCGACCTGAACATGCGAGAAAGCTATCGGCCGTGCTCATAGAGATGTGGGAAGATTTCGTGTGCAATGTCTGCCAGGTTGTAGAAAACCTGCCCAGGGCTCGATCAGCGCCAAGCGTTCTTCGCCAAATTGAGATGGAAGCGGGCGGAATCTCAAGTGGCGTTTTTCTTCATATTCTTGATAATGTAGTTAATAATATGGATAGAAACGTTTGCAGGGATCGAATAAAGAAGAAATATGAGCACACGATTCGGTCTAAACTGCGGACGTCGTGTTTGATCGGTGAGGATCTTGAAAAAAAAACTCGGCAGCTGATTGAAGATTGTGTTGCAGATGAGTCCAACCTCTGCCCGATTGATTCAGATTGGCTGAAAACGCAAGGTGTTCCAGAAGGCGCGGAAATGGGGTCACTGCTGCAAACCTTCAGGGCTGAATGGAATGTGAATCCAAGCTGTCGGCTCAGTCCCCGTGACTTTATAGATCAGGCGCTGGCGAAACTACCTTCGATGCGAGGGCACCTCTAATTAGGACTTATTCCAACCATCTAGCAGACTCAAGCCGGTTGGTAAAGCAAAGGAATGGAAAATTCCACGTTTCTTTGTCCCAATCCGTAGTAAAATCGCATGCGAATATCTAAGAATTTATAAATGAAGTATATGATCGGAAGAGGGAATTGGTTGGACTGGAAAAGATCCTCGAAAAGCAGTTTCCTATTTTCCTATCGGCAGATAGAAATTGACAAACCGTTGAATCGGAATTAGTTTTCTTTCGAGTCTCAGACCGGTGTTTTGCATTTCTCCAGCGCAGGTACTTCCTCGAAAGAGTCCGATTGCTGCGCCGGCAGCCGGGTTGCCGGCCAGGAGGTCGCATGACGAAAAAGTGGTACAACTACTTTGTTTCGGTTGACGAGGCCGCCGCGGCTGCAGCCCAGGTGGCTTCCAAAGCTGCGCCAGAAGCCGGCGCCGCCACTCCAGCGCAGACCGTTGCGGAGATTGCCTCCAGTGTGGCATCTGAAACCAGGTTCAGCACAACCGTTTCCGATCCATCTTCTTTCGACGATATCTATAAAGCCGCTGAAATCTCTGATCCGCCACATGGCTATTCCATCGTCAAGGTCGCCGAGATGCTGAGGAGCGAGCACATCCGCAGCATGCCGACCGACGTGAAGCGCTCTTCGGTGCTCGTGGCATTGGACGCCGCCGGTGTGGACATTAAAGAGGTTATCCAAGACGCAGTGCGCCGCGATCGCGCTTTGGACACGTTCGAGCGCGTGCAGGAAAAAGCCGTTATCGACCTGGAGGCGAAGAAGAGCCGGGAAAATGCACAAATCCAGGCGGAGATTGACAAGTTCGTCTCCGAGCAGCGCGCCCGGATCCAGGCCAACAATGACGAAGTCACGCACGAAAAGGAGCGCTTCTTCGGCTGGCGTTTGAAGAAGCAGGAGGAAGAAAAAAGGATCTTTGAAGCGGTTGCGCCGTTCGTGAGCGAAAATCCCATCACAACGAGCAGCTCACCTTTGTCGCCTAAAGCAAGTGTCCCCGGCGCGTCCGATGTCGAGGCGTTGGGGCGGAAACCAGGGCCAAAGTCCTAAAGCTAAAGGAGCGTTTATGTGGCAACGTCTTACCCGCATGATCCGGTCTTTCATCGGCTTTTTCATTTCCGTGGCAGAGGACCCGGAGATGATTCTGCAGCAGAACATCCGTGACATGAATGACCAGGTGCCGCGCATGAATGAGAGCATCGCCATGGTCAAGGCCAACGTCACCTTGCTGGAGCGCGAAGAAGCTAAGTACCAGACTGACGTTGCCAACCTGACCGCCAAGGTAAAAGCGGCCATCCAGGGCAACCGCGAGGACATCGCCGCCAGCTATGCCGCGCAGCTCCAGACCACCAAAGCCGCTCTTGCACGAACGCAAGGGCAGCTCACCACAGCGCGCCTCGCCTTTGATAAAGCCATGGCAGTCAAGAAGGCTTTCATGGCCGAAAAGGATCGCAAGACGCAGGAAGCGCTCAGCGCCATTGCCGAATATCGCCGCGCCCAGTGGCAGAAGAAAGTCGCCGACACGATGGAACAGTTCAACGTGGCCGGCATCAGCCAGACCCACGACGAAATGTTGCGCAAGATCGAAGAACAGACTGCTGTGAATGAAGCCCGTATGGATATGGCATTGGGTAACGTTGATCAGCAGAAGATGAAGATTGAAGAGGACGCGCAGAAGATGCAGGCCGAAGAACTGGTCAAGCAATTCAAGATTGAAATGGGCTTGTCTGCGCCGTCTGCCGCGGGCTCAACGGCTGAAAAAACCATAGGCGGCAAAGAGCCTCAAAAGACTTCCTGAGAAATAAATTTTGTAGCTTGGGCATCAGACCTTGAATAGTGAGATCGGTTTTTTAACCCGGACCGCATAGGTCAGGACACGACAAGGGGGCTTTCCATGGCCGTAAAAATTGAAAAAGGTGGCTGGATACTCGTTTTCCTGATTGGCTTGGTTCTTGTTGGATACGGCCTTAACCGTTATGGCTATCTCGACCTGAGCAAATGGACCCGAAGCGGCAGCTCATCCTCGTCCTCAGGCGGTAGCAAGGTGGATACTTCCAAGCCCCTCGACCTGCCTGTCTCCAGCACCTCCGGCGGCGGTGAAAATCCGGAGATTCGTGTGCGCCTCAACGTTTGGGTCGGTTGCGCGGGTGGCCTGGTGGCCAACGGCGGACTGGAAACTGTGCCGGACTCCATTTTCGCCAAGAAGGGTCTGAAAGTTTCCTTCAAGATCATTGACGACTGGACGGAAGGAGCTTCCGCTCTGGCTACCAACAACGTGGACATCATGCTCACCACCCTCGATGTTTATGCCAAGGACTACGGCCAATTCCAGGAAAAAGGATTTGGTTCTCACGCTTTTCTCATGGTCGACTGGTCCCGCGGCGCTGATGGCGTCATCGGCAAACAAGGTATCAATAGCATTGAGGACTTGGCCGGCAAGAACGTGGCATTCGCCCCATACACACCATCGCATTTCCTGCTGTGGAATGGCTTGAAGGCTTCCGGCCTCAGCACCGAGCAGCGCAATGAAATTTTCAAGAATGCCGTTCACACCAAGGACGGCATTGAACCCGCGGTGCTCTTTGCGCAGCAGAAAGTGGACGCCGCCGTGGCTTGGGACCCGGACATGAGCGACGCGGTGGCCAAGCGCTCGGGAGCCAAAAAGATTTATGATACGCGCATCGCCAACCGCCTGGTCGCCGATATGCTGGTTGTCAGTGACCGCTTTGCTGCCGCGCATCCCCAGACACTGGTTAAGTTTTCGCAGGGCTGGCTGGAGGGCGTGGAGTTTGTTCGAACTCAGCCGGAGCGCGCTTACAACCTGATCGGGACCGTTAAGGACTTCAACATCCCGTCCGATTTGGCCAAGACAATGTTGGGCGGCGTGAAGCTGGCGGACTACGCCGACAACATCGCTTTCACAGGCGCCAAGGGCGCGAACTCCGATTATGCCAACATCTTCGGCATGGCCCAGGACATGTATCGCGAACTGCGCATGATCAAGCGCACCAGCAATGCGGAAGACAGCCTGGACCGCCGCTACATCCAGCAACTGGCCAACAGCGGCTTCTCCACAACATCTTCGGAAGCGCCCATAGAATACCATGCGCCCGCCAAAAGCGCGGTCCCGCTGGCCACGCAGCATCGTTCCATTTACTTTGAGACGAACTCCGCGCGCATGAGCCTGGATTCGCGCGCGGTGGTGGATGAAATCGGCGGTCAAATGCGCGCGTATGAAAACACCATAGTGGATATTGAAGGCAACACCGATTCTACCGGCGCGCGCGCCTATAATATGGATCTCTCTCGCCAGCGTGCCGATGCCGTCCGGCAGTATTTGATGGAAAAATATGGTTTCCCCGGTGCGCGCATGCGTGCCGCCGGCAACGGTTCGGACAAACCACTGGACTCCAACGCCACGCCTGATGGGCGCGAGAAGAACCGGCGCACGGACATCAAGCTGTACGCCAATGCGAGCCAGTAAAAAGGGACGCTCTCCTATTTCGCCTGATCCGCCGGCATTGCATGAGAAAGACACAGACGAAATAGGGGAGCGTCCCCCATTTTTTGACTCCAATCATGCGGCTTGCGACAATAAGAAGAGGGGCTATAGCCCCGGAAAATCCCAGACATGTTTGAACTCTTCAAAATTCGCCAAGAAACCTCTCGCAATACCAAGCTGACACTGGCAATTGTCGGCTGGATAGCCATCCTGGCTGCCTGGGTACTTGTTACCCGCTGGGAACTCATCAGTAGTTATGTATTCCCCACCCTCGGAGAAGTGCTGCGGGCGTTCCCACAGCTCTTTTCAGAGCGCGGGCTGCTGGAAAACGTCTATACCAGTTGGCTGCGCATCGGCCATGCGTTCCTGTGGTGCGCACTTGTTGCGATTCCTCTTGGGTTGCTTATGGCCAGCTTTCGCTGGCTTTATGACTTGATCAATCCCATCGCCGCGCCCATGCGCGCCATGCCCATCACGGCATTTCTTCCTGCCTTCATCGGCCTGTTTGGCATCGGCGAAACCATGAAAATCGCATTCCTGTGGTTTGGCATGTTCTTTTATTTACTGGCTGTGGTGGTGGAAGAGGTCAATCGTGTGGAGACATCCCTGCTCGAAACGGCCTACACTCTCGGCGCCCGGCGTCTTCAGGTGCTCTGGCTGATGCTCCGCTCCTCCTTCCCCGGGATCTTCGCTTCATTCCGTATCCTTTATGACATTGGCTGGACATACGTAATCCTGGCCGAGATCGTGAACCGCCAGAAGGGTGTCGGCGCCATGGTGCAATCAGCCTATGAATTCCACCGTCCAGACCTTGTTTACGCCGGCATTATCAGCATCGGCGTGGCCGCTTTCCTTTTCCGTGGGTTGCTCACCCTGTCAGAAAAATTTCTTTTCCCCTGGCGACAGGTGACGGTTGCTTCGACAGCTCGCGTATCCGTGCCCAGTGTGCGCCGCGGCAAGGGGGTGACCGGTGGAAACTAAAAAAGCCAAGATTGCCATTCACAAAGTCTGCCGCACTTTCTATTCACCTAAGGGCGAAAAGATCGAGGCGCTCAAAGACGTCAATCTGGAAGTGGAAGACGCTTTCTCGCCGGCAGGACGCGACATCGGCGAATTCCGTGTGTTGCTTGGGCCTTCCGGATGCGGCAAATCCACACTGCTGCGCATGATCGCCGGACTGGACCAGCCGACCAGCGGTGAAATCGTAGTCAACGGCCAGCCGGTCACCGGTCCCGGCAAAGACCGCGGCATGGTCTTCCAGAAATACACATCGTTCCCCTGGCTCACCGTGCGCCAGAACGTGGAATACGGCATGAAGATCAATGGCGTGCCGGCCACCCAGCGCGCGGAGACTTCCAGCCGCCTGATCAAGGCTGTAGGACTATCCCAGTTTGCGGACGTTTATCCCGACACACTTTCCGGTGGCATGCAACAGCGCGTGGCT
The DNA here is from genome assembly GCA_023265215.1 of Acidobacteriota bacterium. Lineage (GTDB taxonomy): Bacteria > Acidobacteriota > UBA6911 > UBA6911 > UBA6911 > UBA6911. Next base: position 3,064 of record JAHFUH010000061.1, on the reverse strand, counting down.
ATTGCCCGCACGTTGGCTCTGCGCCCATCGGTCATTCTCATGGACGAGCCTTTTGGCGCCCTGGATGCCCAGACGCGCAGCGAAATGCAGCAGCTTCTTCTGACAATTTGGGATGAGACAGCGTGCGCAATTCTGTTTGTCACGCATGATGTGGAAGAAGCAGTCTACCTTGCGGACAGGATTTTTATCATGAGTTCCCATCCCGGCACCATCGTGGAAGACCTGGAAGTGCCTTTCAACCGTCCGCGCGACCTAGAGCTGAAGGAGAGAACGGAGTTCCACGAGCTTCAACATTACGTCCTGGGCCGCCTGAAGAGTGCTCCCGGCCTCGGAGGTAACGTGAGGGTAAGCATCTGATGAGCTACGGTGGTGGTTTTCCGGGCCAGTCCGGCTTCCCAAAAGGGTCCGGGTCCGACTCGGGTCAAAAGGAGATCAACTTTATTAAAGAGGCCTTTAAGGTGCAGTACAACTGGATCGCTCTGGCCGGTATGGGTGCCCTTGCGCTCGTTTCTGCCAGCGCACTGCCTCTAATCGTCGCCGGCGGTCTGGAGTTGATGTATCTGGCCACGGTTTCCCAGAACTCGCGTTTCCAGCGACTGGTCCGCTCCTGGAAATTATCGGAAGAACAGAAGGCCAAGGAACGCAGCTTGAGAGATCTGGTGCGCAGCCTGCCTGCGGACATGCAGGGCCGTTATACCAACCTGGCCAGTGTATGCAGCTCCATCCGCAATAATTATTCTCAACTGTCTGCCACTTCGCAGATCTTTGTCCAGCAGATGGATTCGCGTCTGCAGGGCCTGATGAACGGCTACGCGCGCCTGCTGCTGGCCGCATGGCAGCAGCGTCAGTATCTGAAAACCTCAGACGCGGACGCCATCAAGAAGGAAATCGCGCAACTCCAGCAGCACATGAATAACGACCCGCCTAAAGTGCAGGAGATCAACAAAAGGCGCATTGAGATTCTTACAAAGCGGGTGGAAAAATATCAGAAGATCGTAGAGAACAGGCAGGTGGTGGACGCCCAGTGCTCGGCCGTGGAAGACGTGCTGCAACTGGTGCGCGACCAGTCGATCACGATGCGTGACCCGCAGCAGGTGAGCGACCAGCTTGCCAACCTGGTGCATGACGTGGAGCAGACCGAACAGACCGTGCAGCAGGTGGAAGCCATCTTCAGCAGCTTGACGCCGGATATGGAAGGCATCCTGCAATCGGGGGATTTTGACACCACCTCGACATCGCCGCAGCGATCGAAGATCGGAAATTAGACCGTTATTTGCGACGTAGCTAGAATTTCATTCGCGTTAGAAGCCAGAAGCCGGAATTTCATAGTTGCTCCGATGCGGCATCTCATGATCTCGGCGGAAGAAGTCAGCCGGTTATTGAATGCTTTTTGCACAAGCTATTCAGCCTTCTGGTTTCCGCAGTTGCAAAAAGGAAAAGAGCCCCATGTCTTCCGCAACCGGCAGCGAAAACTATCTGGACGCTCTCCCTGAGTGGGCGCACGATTTTTCAGAAAAGTACTATTCGGGTTCTTACGCCATGTTTGTCCTCTACGGCAACGTGCGCGATGTGATCCCTTTGCGCCAGAACAACGGGATTGACTTCCTTTCGCTGGAGCAGTTTCTTGCCAGCGCGCTGTTCGGCCAGCGCGAACTGGTGCTGCATTACGATCGCGGCGGCATGAGCTTCGGCAACACGGAAAGCCAATCGGACTTTCGCCGAGCCTTGGAAGGCTATGACAGTTTTCACGGCACAGGCTTCGCCAAAGGTGGCCTGCCGCGCAATCCTGATGCCGTTCTCAACATCCTCGACAACTACCTGCGCTTGCGCATTGCTGACGGCAGAAAGATTGCGCTTGTCGTAGACTTTGCCGAAACCATCGCGCCCGCGGGCGACGTCTCCAGCATGTCTGCGGAAGACCGCAATTCCCTGGTTATATTTAAGCGCTGGGCGCGCAACCCGGACTTCCGGAATGCGGACGTTACCATCTGCCTGATTTCCGAGAACCGGACGGAGCTGAACCATGGCATCGTTCAGAACCCAGGTGTGGCGTCCATTGAAATCCCTCTGCCCGATGAAAAAGAGCGTTTGGAGTTCATCCAGTCGCAATTGAAAGAGCGGTCGCTGGCCGCCGGTTCAGAAGTAACAGACGTCCTATTGGCCAAGCTGGGAGCGGGCCTGAAGCGGATCCAGTTGCAAAGCTTGCTCTCCCACGCTGTGCAGAACAAGCAACCGCTCACTTTGAAGTTCATCGCGAACCGCAAGAAGGAGTTGATTGAGGCCGAATCCGGCGGTCTGCTGGAATTTATCCAAAGCCGATTTGACCTCAGCTACGTCGCGGGCAATGATCAGGCCAAAAAGAAATTGCAGGACGCGGCGGCGGCTATCCGTGCGGGCGCCACCGACGTCCTTCCGATGGGTTACGTGATCTGCGGCCCCGTGGGCACCGGCAAAACATTCATCACCACCTGCTTTGCCGGAGAAGTCGGCATTCCCGCCGTAACTCTCAAGAATTTTCGCAGCATGTGGCAAGGCGTGACAGAGGGCAATCTCGAACGCGTACTCAACCTGCTCAAAGCCATGAGCCCCATCGCCGTTATCGTGGACGAAGCCGACGCCCAACTCGGCGACCGATCCAGCTCCGGAGACAGCGGCGTAAGCAATCGTGTTTTCGCCCAGATTGCCCAATTCATGGGCAACACTGAATATCGCGGCAAAGTGATTTGGTTCCTGCTTACCTGTCGCCCGGACCTGCTGCCTGTGGATTTGAAGCGCCAAGGCCGCGCAGAAGAACACATTGCGCTGTTCTATCCCGACACGCTCGAAGAGCGACGCGCCCTGTTGCGCGCCATGCTTAAAAAAACGGGCCTGCCCGCGTTTTCTGCCGATCTTGAAGACTTTTTCCTGCAGCACGCCGGCAATCTCTCAGGCGCGGACATTGAAGCCGTGCTCATCCGCGGTCGCATGCGTGCATCGCTGGGCAAGAAAGCTACCGTTGACGAGCAGGACTTGAAAGCCGCTATGGAAGATTTCATCCCGCCGTCATACCCCACGGAGATTGATC
>JAHFUH010000450.1 GCA_023265215.1 Acidobacteriota bacterium | reverse complement strand
CTAAAAGGGACGAAATTCGCCCCTTTCATGACCGGCGGCACCCACGAAAGGAAGCGCCGGGCGGGCACTGAAAATGTTCCGGCAATCGCAGGCTTGGGTGCGGCTGCACGCCTTGCGATGGAACGGCTGTCCGAAATGCAGTCGCGAGTTGCCGGGCTGCGCGACCGGCTGGAAAACCTGGTGTCCACCCGCATTCCGAGAACGCGGATAAACGGCGAAGGGATGCGCCTGCCCAACATCGGGAATCTTTCGTTTGACAGCGTGGAGGGAGAGGCTGCGGTGATCGCCCTCGATCTCGAGGGAGTGGCGGTTTCGACAGGGTCCGCATGTGCATCGGGAGCACTGGAGCCCTCTCACGTTCTCATGGCTATGGGGCTGCGCCCGGAAGTCGTTCAGGGGTCTTTGCGGTTCAGCTTTTGCTATTACAACACAGAAGAAGAAGTCGATCGGGCGGTTCAAATTTTGGAAAACGTGGTTAAGAGGCTGCGCCGGATATCACGGTGAGAAGCCGGAAGCCGGAATAATACGGACAAAGGCTAGTTTTTTAGGGTTGGATTTGTTTCTAAAAGCTGTGCTTATTCCGGCTTCTGGCTTCTGGCTCCTTCGTAAATAACTCAAATCTATGAATAACCAGGCATCGGATTTGCGGATGGCGGAATCTCTCATCCTGGATGAGTTGTTTGATCTGTCCCTTTATCGCAAACTGCAATCCGTCTCCAATCCCGAACTCCAGAAAATTTTAGCGGAACTGATTCCCGTTGAGATTGGGCATTTTGCTTTTTGGCAGCATTTCTTCAAGCTCAAATTGCCGGAGCTCAATACAGGCCGGAAGTTAAAACTATTTTTTATTGTTTGCGCTTGCCGGCTGTTTGGCGCTCCGGCCGTAGATCTTGTCCTGGAAGCAATCGAAGTCTACGGCGTGCGCAAGTACCTGGATGTCTGGGAGCGCTATAAAGACGAATCTTTGGGAGAGGCCGTCAAAGGCGTTCTGGAAGATGAGTTCAAACACGAAGATCTCCTGGTGACCCGGCTGAAAGATCGAATTCTCAATCCCGACCGGATTCGGAATATTTTCCTCGGCATGAATGACGGGATGGTTGAAATTCTCGGGGCGGTCAGCGGATTTTTCGCCAGCTTCGGAAAAAATTCTCTGGTGCTGGTTGCCGGTTTGACAACTGCTGTGGCCGGGGCGCTTTCGATGGCAGCCGGCTCGTATGCTGCCATCAGTTCAGAGAATGAGGTCCGGCGGACACAGGAAGAGAAATTGCGATTTCTGGGCGAAGTGGAAGTGGCAAGCTTCGGGCGTGAATCAGCTGCAAGATCCGCGGCCGTTGTGGGGATCAGCTATTTCGTGGGATCTTCTTTCCCTCTCTTCCCGGTTCTGCTGGGCGCCCAAACCCCGTTTCCTTCGATTCTGACCGGCGGAAGCATGATATTGCTGGTTTCGATAACGCTCGCTTTTCTCTCGGGCATGGCTGTAAGAAAGAGAGCCCTGACCAATTTCGTCCTTATCACGATAGCGGTGGGAATCAGCTACACGATCGGTTTTTTGGTCCGAAGGCTGCTGGGGATATCACTCTAGGACTCAAAAGCTCAGAGTCTCCGCGTTTTCTGCGTTATAGTTTCACTTTAGCCGGCGAATTCTGTTAACCTGTGAAAGAATATGGATTGTTTGCCAACGAATGGAGAGGGCTTTACAGCACCGCCCCCGTATACATTAATATCCACAATCGAAGCATTCCAGGGTGTGCTGGAGCATCTGGGACCGGTGCGCCGCCTGGCAATCGATATCGAGGCGGACAGCCTTTATCATTATTATGAAAAAGTCTGCCTGATTCAGATATCCAGCGATTGCAGTACCTACATACTGGATCCCCTGGCGTTAAAAAACATTGGAGAACTGGCGCCGTTCATATCCAATCCCGAGGTAGAAAAAGTTTTGCATGCCGCCAGCTACGACGTTCACTGCCTGCGGCGCGATTACGGATTCACTTTCGTCAATATTTTCGATACACATAGCGCCGCCCAGTTGCTGGGATACGAATATCTGGGGCTCAGCGCCATGATGGAGACGATTCTTGGGATTTATCATTCGAAGCGAAGGCAGCGCGACGATTGGTCCCACCGTCCACTGGCGTCGGAGCAGTTGGAATATGCGGCCATGGACACGCATCATCTGCTCAGGCTCAGGGATGCGCTTGAAACCGAGCTTCGGAATAAAGGGCGGTTGAGCTGGGCTCAAGAAGAATTCGAAAATGCTGCCGCGATGGAACGGCCGGAGAAGGAATTCGATGCCGGCGGTTTCCGTCGAATCAAAGGGAACAGGGAATTGAGCCTGCAGGAACAGGCGATGCTGCGGGCCCTTTACATGTCCCGGGACAAAATAGCGCGCAAACTGGATGTCCCCCCGTTCAAGGTGTTGAACAATTCGGTTCTGTTGGACCTGGTCAAGAAGCCTCCGCAATCGGCGCGCGAAATGTTCGACCGTCCGGGCATTTCCTACCGGGTTGCCCGCAATTTCGCAGACGAGATACTCCGGACTCTCGAGGAGAGCCGGCAGTTTGACCCGTCTGTCCTGGAAACGCCGCCCCGCAGCAACTGGAAAGCTCCGAGCCGGATTGCCCGGCTTCGGATTGAATCTCTAAAAAACTGGCGCCAGGCAAAAGCTAAAGATCTCAACCTTCACGTGGGAGTTGTTTTTCCGGCGAATCTGCTCGAAAATCTGGCGGTGTTCCCTCCTGCGAACCTGCAGGAGTTGTCTGAAATACCGGGAATGCGCCGGTGGCGCGTTCGAGAATTCGGGGAAGAAGTGCTCCAGCTCATCAATAACCACAATTCTCAGGCTGTCGAACCTCCCGGCAACTAGGAGTGCGGGCGTCCCGCCCGCATGCGGGCCGGAGGCCCGCGCTCCACGACGTGTTCCGGGACGAGCAATCGTGATGAAAGCCTTAAAGCTCAAAACAAGCTGGCTGTATCACCCGGTCACCATTTTTCTTTTGATCCAGGTTCTCTGGATCATGCTGATGGTGGTCTGGATTCGATGGTATTTCGAGAAACACTCGCAATTAAGAGCGATGGCGGAGCGACTCCGGACCCAGGCGGAGGTTGAGGGATTCGGCTGGCTCCCGCTGCTAGAAGGCGGCATCCTGCTCGCCCTGATCCTCGCGGGCGCCACCGTAATCTTCATCTTCTGGAACAAACAGCATCGCCTGAATAAAATGCAGAGGACATTCGTGTCCAATGTCACCCACGAGCTCAAATCGCCCGTTGCCTCGATTCAACTCGCGCTTGAGACGATGGCGCTGCGCGATCTTTCGGAAGACAGAAGAAGCGAGTTTATCTCCATGATGCTCGATGACACCGAACGGCTTTCCGTGCTGATCGACCGGATTCTCGGCGCTGCCCGCATCGAGAAAAAGCGCGACAAGTATCGGCTTGAAAATGTCAGCATGCGGCATTTTGTTGAGGACACTCTGGCCGAGGACCGGCACCTGTATGAGAAAGACGGACACGTAATTGTCCTGGAGGATGGAAGGGACGCCCGTGTTGCCATTGATCGTTCGGCAATGCGTGTGGTCCTGGCAAATCTCCTGGAGAATGCCGCTTCCTATTCGCCGCGAGGATCGAGTGTCCGGCTCCGGCTGCACAAGGATTTAAGAAGCTGCCGCCTCGATGTCATCGACAACGGAGAAGGGATCCGAGGGAAGGATCTTAAAAATGTATTCAAGATGTTTTGGCGAGGTTCCGAGGAGCAGTCCGCGCGAGTTCGGGGAACCGGCCTGGGGCTTTATATTGTACATAACATCGTAAAGGATCACCGGGGCAAAGTCTGGGCATCCAGCCAGGGCGCCGGCCGTGGCGCCACATTCAGCGTGCGGCTGCCGAGAGTCCGGAATTACTGGAATCCGGCGGCGCGCCGCAATTCCAGTCCTCAAGCGGAGAATAGATTCTGAAAAGCAACCCGGAAGAAAAGCGGCACAGAATTCTTTTGGTCGAAGACGAGTTGAATCTCGCCCGTCCGCTGCGGTTCAACCTGGAGCAGGAAGGATATGAAGTTTGGTCCACTCCCAGCGGCAAAGAGGCCCTGGCGCTGCAAGCAAAAATTCCTTTCGATTTGATAATTCTCGATCTCATGCTGGAGGAAATAGACGGATTTGAAGTCGCCCGCCAGATCCGGCAGCGCGACCAGAAACTGCCGATTCTGATGCTGACGGCAAGGACGGCTGAACAGGATCGCATCCACGGCCTCGAACTGGGCGCGGATGACTACATTGTCAAGCCCTTCCATTTGCGCGAGCTCCTCTTGCGGGTCGAACGGATGATCGAGCGCACTACCTGGTATGCCACAGATGCGCGTCCGGCGCGGCAGATTGCCATCGCGGGATATGTTGTTGATCTCGAAAAACTCAGCGGTTCGGGTCCTCGCGGCCCGATGCAGCTTACGGCGCTCGAGGCTGATCTGCTCGATGCGTTGACGTCACAACCGAACCGCGTGTTGTCCCGCAGCGAACTCCTGGAAAAGGTTTGGGGTTATCATTCGGAAGTGGAGACCCGGACGGTGGATAACTTCATCGTGCGGCTGCGAAAATATTTCGAAGAAGAACCGGACCAGCCGCGCCATTTCATCAGCCTTCGGGGCAAAGGCTACATGTACGTTCCATAGCTACTCAATTAACATAAATTCAGGACTCCTGATCCGGAAGATTTTGATCGGATCCGCAAATGCGTCCCAGCGGGACGCTATGAAAATAGCCCGGCACTTTAGTGCCGGGGTTAGGAATTGAATATGCGAGGAGTCCCGTAGGGACGATTGAAGCCAGAGAGGATCGATAGCTCAGTCGTCCCTACGGGACACATCTGGTATCACAACTGAATCCGTATTA
>JAHFUH010000449.1 GCA_023265215.1 Acidobacteriota bacterium | reverse complement strand
GCGCATTTTGTCCAGAAATTGCAATATAACAGCGTCTGCCGGCGAGACGCCGGCGCTCCCAGGGCGCTTCATTTAATTCGTCACATCTACCGGCATGACTCGCACTTCCGATTACACCCGTGTTGAACAAATCTGTATATAGATATTTGCTTAAAAAATTGTATATCTAATGAGATTAACAAAAGCGAATATAATTAGGCGGCATTCAACAACTCAAGGGTGCAATCGGAAGTGAGAATCAACGCATGATGATCAAAAAGAGATTCCAAGCGCTGAAAGCGCGGAATAGCAAAGCCCACGGTGAAGGCTGCGAAGCGGCCGAAACTCTTCGCGCTTTCAGCGCTAACAAATCGACTCCCACTTCCGATTGCACTTAGAACTCAACAAATGGATCGATAATGGGTTTGAACCGCAGACAGAATATCGAATAAGAAATATTGAATTTCGAAGTGACACCGGCTCCACTTCTGCGGTTCGAAATTCCTTGTTCGACATTCTAAATTTAAAATATTTTTGTTTAGGTCTATGTTGGGGAAAATGTCCCTGGAGGTTTTGTAAAATGGTAAAGCATGTTGGTGTGCTGACGGCGGGAGGCGACAGCCCCGGATTGAATGCCGTGCTGCGAGGAATTGGGAAAGCTGCACAGGAACTGTTCAGCATGAAGGTCATTGGTTTCCGGGATGGATTCCGAGGCTTGATGGAAAACCGGACGCTGGATTTGAATGAGCAAACCCTGTCCGGCATCCTTACGCTTGGCGGAACTATTCTCGGGACAAGCCGGGACAAGCCTCACCGCATGCTGGTGGGCGGCAAATCCATGGATATGACCGATGCGATCGTGGAAAACTACCGGAGGAATCAGCTGGACGTGCTGGTCTGCATCGGCGGAGGAGGAACCCAGAAGAACGCCTATCGCCTGATGCAAAAGGGGCTCCATGTCATTACGCTGCCGAAAACGATCGACAATGATGTTGCGATGACGGATGTGTCTTTTGGTTTTTACACTGCGCTCGGGATTGCCACCGAAGCCATTGATAGGCTGCACAGCACCGCCCACAGCCATCACCGCATAGTTCTGGTGCAAACTATGGGGCATCGCGCGGGCTGGCTTGCATTAGGTGCAGGGGTCGCGGGCGGCGCGGACGTGATCCTCATTCCCGAAATCCCCTACGATATCGAGAAGGTGGCCAAGTCTGTTTTGAGTCGCAGCCGCGGCGGGAAGCACTTCAGTATTGTAGCGGTGGCGGAAGGGGCGATGAGTTTGGAAAGCTCCACCGCTGAAAAAAAGTCAAAAGACAAAAAAGCCAAAAAAAACGCGAAACCCCAAAACCCGCAGGTTGATGAGGACCCTTACGGCGGCCATACTCTGCATCTGGCGAAACAGCTGGAAAAACTTACCGGCCTCGAATCGCGCGTCACGATCCTCGGCTATTTGCAGCGTGGCGGGACACCTTCGGCGGATGACCGGATCCTGGCAACCCGGCTTGGAACTGCTTGCGCTGCTGCAATTCACAACGGTATCCAGGGTGTAATGCTTGGCTCTCGGGAGGACCGGGCGGAGCCGGTTGCGCTCGATCAGGTAGTTGGAAAAATAAAAACTGTTCCTCTGGACCACTCCTGGATTGAAAGCGCGCGGCGTGTAGGCACAAGTTTCGGTGATTAAAATCCGTGGCGTTTTTAAAAAGCATTGACTTTTAATGGCGCGGCTAGGAACATTCTATACGTATCTATTCTAGAAAATTGCTTTAGATAAATAATCAGGCTCATTCGAGAGTTCGGCAATTTGATCGATAATGGTTTTGAACCGCAGAATATCGAACAAGAAATGTTGAATTTTTAAGTGTTGACTATGCCGGCGTCACTTCTCGGTTCGAAATTAGTGATTCGACATTCTAAATTTCAAAATATGTTTGTTTAGACCTTCACAACCTGAAATAGGGCTTACCTATATGAGCGAGTCCTACTCCATTCTGCTCACAGGCCTTAAGATTTCCGAGGAGAATTTTGCCTCGTCTCATTTTGTCCAATCGGGCCATCAGGTCATCACCGCCCGGGATTTCCCCGATGCCAAAGAAAAGCTGAAGGCGCACCGGATTGACCTGGTCTATCTTCAGCCTTCCGCGGATGAGAGGGCTGTGAATGAACTCGAAGAGATTGCCTCCCACGCTGCCACTTTGCCCGTAGTGCTTTTATGTGCGAACCCTACGGATAAAACCGTTCTGGGAGTCTGGCATGCGGGCGCAGCGGACCTTATCTCTCTCCCGCTGACTCCTCACTCTCTCGAACTCAGCTTGCAGCGCGGGGCAAAACAGCTTCTTTCAACCAAACTGCAGCAGGCGTCCGTGCCGATTCATGCGCGATTGTTTTATCTCGATGAAATGGGGAAAGAATGCTCGGTGGACATTCTTCCACCAAAATTCACGATTGGCCGAAGTTCGGGAAATGACCTGGTTTTGGGACAATCGGGCATTTCTCGAAACCATGCGGAGGTTGCGTTTGAAAAAGGAGAATACCTGCTGCGCGACCTCGGCAGCAAGCTGGGGACCTATCTGAATGGCGTCAAGGTGGAGCAAGCGAGATTGGCGAATGGCGACCGGATCCAACTTGGCGGCATTCAAGGACTCAGCCTCGTGTTTCATGAAGGTGATCTTCTTCAGACGCTTCTGGGGGACTCCGGCCATAAACCTGAGATAAACCTGTCCGTCCGGGGGTTTAAGGATGTCGGCATGCTGTTCGCCGCTTTCCGGGCGTTCAGTTCCATTCCGGTACTCGACGACCTTCTGGCATTGGTGGTGGATACTGCGATCGAACTCACCGGCGCTGAACGCGGATTTATCATGCTGAAGGAGAAAGACGGCGAACTCGGTTTCCGTTGCGCGCGTAATAACCGTAAGCGTCCACTGGACGGGTCTTGTTTTCAGATCAGCAAGCGCGTTCCTTTTGATGTTTTCAAATACGGCCGCCCCATCACGATCCGGGACCTGGATCTCGAAAGTCAATCGGAGGACCATAGCTCGACGCGCCGGCTCGGTTTGCGCAGTGTTTCCTGCGTTCCACTTCGATATTTGACTGTTCACGAATCCCTTAATCACTCCGGAATTGCGAATGCCGAGACCATTGGAGTCCTCTATGTGGACAGTCCCAATGTGGGCGCCGGATCATCCAATATTAGAATGGATGCGCTTGAAACGCTGGCATCGGAAGCCGCCATGGCCATATACAACGCCAGGCTGTATAAGGATTCTCAGGACAAGCGCAGAATGGACGAGCAACTGGCTATCGCCCAGGAGATCCAGCAATCACTGCTTCCCAATCCCAATAAGGAAATGTCATTCGTCCGGGCTTGCAGCCATACTATCCCTTGCCATCAGGTCGGCGGCGATTATTTCGATTATTTCAATCTGGAGGGCGGACGCCTGGGTTTTGCAGTGGGAGACGTAGCCGGCAAAGGAATGCCGGCAGCTCTGCTGGCTTCACTGATTCAGGGGATCCTGTCGTCGCAAGTGCTTTTTGATATTCCTCCCGCAACCATGATTTCCAACGTCAACCGCAATCTGGCGCAGCGCGGTACCGGCAACCGGTTCGTGACATTTTTCTTCGGCATTTTGGACCCGGACGGCAACTGCACTTATGTCAATGCGGGCCATAATCCTCCGTTTGTTATGAGCAAGGATGGCTCCATGAAAGAACTGACGGAAGGAGGAATGGTCCTTGGCCTTTTCCCTGCGGCGCAATATGAAACCGGAACGGTAAAACTTCAGCCGGACGATCATCTGGTGCTGTTTACAGACGGCGTAATAGAGGCGCTTGATTCATCGGGCGAGGAATTCGGGATGGAACGGCTTTTGTCGCTTTTGCGCGCGAATTCCAGAGCTACTGCTTCAAGTTTGCTGGCCCAATTGCAGGAAGCAGTGCTCTCATTCTCGGTAAACGCTCCCCAGCACGATGACATTACCATGATGATTCTGGAATACGGGCAATCGGCGGTTTAGTACCAGCTAAACCCACGGCCTATGGCCGTGCGACCCTGACAGGCTAAGCCGTTCCGGCGTGCCGTCGATTAATTTATCAACAAAGAACGAAAGAACTTCGGGGTTGGGTCGCTATCGCTATTTGGGTCCAAATCAAGAAAAACAATCTCCAATAGATACTCCATTACTTTGCCTCCGGTTTCAAATGCCGACCCCGACTCCGACCCCGAGAGTCAAGGCGAATCGCCCCGCTGTGCGCTGACTGCGGGATACACTTGACACTGGGGGTAGATGACGCATCCCGGCGATTCTCCAGAGTCTAAATGTTCGTTCGTCTCAGGCCCGAAGGGCCGTCAGTGAATAGCCCCGGCCGGCAAGGCCGGGGTTGGCGATTTCGATTGAATGAGCGCTGAAAGCGCGGCACTCCAACGAAATCTCATCATAAAGTGCCGCGCCTTCGGCGCTTCCATCGTTACCAACAACCTAATCCCGGCCTGACGGCCGGGCCTATTCACTGGCGGCCCTTCGGGCCTCATTCGGCATCCTGAGCAATGAGGGGCCAATCCAAACCCACAGTGTCACGTGTGGGTAACAGTCAGCGCTGTGCGGGGCAGGCCAAAGCCACGCCTTTTAGGCGTGGTCGATTACATTAGTGTTGAAACAAAAGAAACGCAACAACGCCACGAATTCCACAGATTTCACCGATTGAAAAGCCATCTGATCCGCGGAACCCGTGGTAGTAAACGTTCTGTTCCTTACATTTAGGGCAAGTTATTCAGATAATTCCGCAATCAATTCCATTTAGGTAAACCACCGCCTCTGGCGGTGAGACACGACAAAGCTCTGCTGTACCGGCGGCAATATTTTTGTATAGGCTCTCCCTCTTGGGAAGGTCCTCCCATGGAGCGAAGGA
>JAHFUH010000448.1 GCA_023265215.1 Acidobacteriota bacterium | reverse complement strand
TGAAGAATCGCTCGCTATTCCGGTCGGTCGAGATAGCAATCTTGTTGAGCTGGACGATGCTCTCAACCTGCTGGCGACTGCCGATGCCAGGAAAGCCAAGACGGTCGAGCTGCGTTTTTTTGGCGGTTTCAGCGTGGAGGAAACCGCCAAAGTGCTAAACGTCTCCGTCAGCACGGTTATGAGCGATTGGAAGTTCGCAAAAGTCTGGCTGTTGCGCGAAATGCAGCGCAGTGGAAATGAAGATGAATCCTGAACGCTTACGGAGGATAGAGGAGCTTTATTTTGAAGCCTCGGCACTTGCCCAGGAGCAGCGCCTGGATTTTCTTGCGAAGGCGACTGCGGGGGACAATTCTCTGCTCAGGGAAGTCGAAGCACTCCTCTCCCATGAAAAAGCCGCGGAATCCTTTATGGAAGCACCTGCATTCCAAAAGCAAATGGCATCTCTGGCCGATGGCTGCAAAGAAGTTTCAACGGCGCTCACTGGCCGCACATTGGGTCGGTACCAGGTTCAAGAGAGGATTGGCGCAGGCGGAATGGGGGTGGTTTATCGCGCGCTGGACACGCGGCTCGGGCGCACAGTAGCCCTAAAGGTGTTGCCGCCGGGTTTGACGGCTGATCCGGAGCGCAGGAATCGCTTTGTGCGCGAGGCAAAGGCAGCGTCGGCGCTCAATCACCGGAATATTATCACCATATTCGACATCGACCAGGTGGATGGCGTTGATTTCATCGCCATGGAGTATCTAGATGGGCGGACACTTCAGGATGTCATTGCCTGCAGAGAGCTGGTTGCTCCGGATGCCGTGAATTTTGCGGTGCAGATTGTCCAGGCGCTTGTGGCGGCTCACTCCGCCGGAATCATTCACCGGGACATCAAGCCGGCCAACATCATGATCACCGGCGCTCCTAACGGTCCGTCTCAGGTGAAGGTACTGGATTTCGGTCTGGCCAAGCTGTCTGAATCAACCCATCCGGGCGATGCCACTACGGTAGAGACGATGAGGGGCTCCATCATGGGCACGGCGGCCTATATGTCGCCAGAACAGGCCGAAGGCAAACCGATTGATGCCCGTTCGGATATTTTCTCATTTGGCAGCGTTTTCTATGAAATGCTCTCGGGCCGCCGGGCATTTCGCGGAGAATCGAGCCTGGGGATCCTCACTGCCGTTTTGCGGGAAACACCAGAGCCACTGCCTGGCATCTCGATGCATCTGCAAAATGTCGTGTCTCGTTGCATCCAGAAGGATCCCAGCCTCCGGATTCAAAGCGCAGCCGAGCTTAAGCTTGCGCTGGAGGCTTGCCTCCCTTTGTCCATAACATCCTCAAGTCCCGTCAAGACAATTGCCGTTCTCCCTTTCACCAACCTCAGCGGGGACAAGGAGAACGAATACTTTAGCGATGGCTTAACCGAGGAAATGATCGGCGCACTCACAAGACTGCCGGGGCTGCGCGTCACTGCACGAACTTCCGCTTTTGCCCTGCGCGGCAAGAGTTTGGATATCCGTGAAATCGGCGCCAAACTCAACGTGGAGCATATTCTCGAGGGGAGCGTACGAAGTTCGGGCAACCGCGTGCGCGTGACGGCGCAAGTGGTCAATGTAGCGGATGGGTACCAACTCTGGTCTGAGCGATACGACCGGGAGATGAGAGATGTCCTCGATATCCAGGATGAAATTTCCCATGCGATCGTAGATACTCTCCGGGTGCATCTCGAAAAAGACATCTCCCTTGTCAAGCGCCACACCAGCAGTCCGGAAGCTCATTCGCTATACCTGCGCGGACGCTACTTCCAGGAGAAACGCACTCCGGAAGGCTTCGCCAAGGCAAGGCAATGCTTCGAACGGGCGCTTACCGCCGATCCCCAATATGCGCTTGCCTTCATCGGATTGGCGGAGTTTCATTGGCAGAACGCATTCTATGGCTTCCAATACCCGAAGGAGCCTCTAGCCGGCGCGAAGCAAGCAGTGATCCGCGCTCTTGAAATCGACGAGGCACTCCCTGAGGGGCACGCGCTGTTGGGCACAATGTTAGCCATTGCCGACTGCGATTGGCGAGCCGCAGGCTTAGCCTTCCAGCAAGCCTTGGAACTGGACGCAAATTCTTCTTATGTGCTCTTTCGTTACGCAAATTATTATTTATGGCCTCAGGGACGGGCAGAGGAAGCCATGGCTTCGCTCGAACGTACGCTATCGGTCGATCCCCTTTGGGTGTTAGCCAATTACGTCCTTGCCTATATTATCTACGCGAGGCGGCAATACGATCGCGCTATCAGTCATCTTCTCGCCGTGATTGAAATGGAGCCCACGTTTTATATGGCTTACTGCATTCTGGGATTGGCATATACGCAGCAGGGAAAGTATCGCGAGGCTGTCGATGCGCTTGAAAGAGCCTGCGAACTCTGTCCCGGAAGTCCGTTCGCTCTTGGAATGCTTGCATACAGCCTGGGGAAAGCGGGCAAATCGGAAGAAGCTAATACTATTATCGAAAAACTCCAGGAGGCCGGGCAGCATTCCTACGTGCCTGCGAAGTCTCTGATGTTTGCGTGGGCCGGACTCAACGACCCGCAGAATGTTTTGGCTTGCGCAGTGAGATCCCTGGATGATCGTGATCCGATGACAATCATGAACCTGCTTCAGGAACCGATGTTGGATTGCGTGCGCGCGGATCCCGGCTACCAGGCCCTCCTCCGCAAAATTAACCTCCCGTGCTGAAGCGCATTAGATCAAACTGTCCCCTCAAAATTCCGGCATAGAGGACAAACTCTTGGTGTAACATCGATCCGCTGAACGGCTCTGGAGGATGCCCAGTATGCCTCGGATTTGCACAGTTAAGCGAACGGTTCATATGTAAGACAGCATTGCATGGGTTTTAATGTAGACGCGGCGTCTCGCCGCGTGCAACAGGCGATTTATGGGGCTGAGCGACGCGGCGGGACGCCGCGTCTACCTTGGAGTCCCAATTTCGGAGCAATCAGAATATTTGGAAACAATAAAGGAGACTGCATGATGCTATTTTCTCGGTTTACCAGGGCCCGCGTCCAAACGTTCTTTCTGTTCGCGTCGGTGGTGCTGCTCATGCTGGCTGCATCAGTCATACCGGCTGCAGCGGAATACCCGGCAACAACCTTGAGTACGCTCCTTGATAGAGCACAGATCGAGGATCTGCTGGTCGACTACTATGCTCAACTCGGCACTGGCGGCAGCAATTTTAGCGCCTTCTACGTCGAGGACGGTGTCCTGGATGTGAACGGCCTCGTTGCTCAAGGCAAGAAACCCATTGAGGACCTGTATAAGAAGGCAGGGGAAGGAATGCCCAAACGACGGGGGACGTTCCGCATGCTCCTCACCAATCTGAAAATCGTCGTCAATGGCAAATCCGCCACCGCGGATGTTATATGGACGGGGATCAATTCAGAGACGGTCAAAGCGGCGCCTCAATTCATCGAGCAGGGCCGCGAGCATGATGAACTCGTCAAGCGCGATGGACGGTGGTATTTCAAACATCGAGTCATCACGACTGACGGCGGATTGCCCCCGATGTTCGAGAAAACCTATAAGCAGAGATAACGCCGTATTACGATGCGAGATAGATAGTTTCTGTCGCGAAATGCAAGATTCAGTTCGCAAGGGCCGACAGAGAATAGCCTCGGGCGTGAGCCCGTCGTTTGAGTGAGAATAAATGTTGAGCCCCGAAGGGCATGAGCCTCAAACTAAGCCGCATTTCCGGAGCGCCGAAGGCGCGAAACAACAAAGCCCAGGGTGAAGGAACACGCGGTAGCGGGCTCCGAAACCCTGGGTACAGAAGGAATGTGAAGGGAGCCCTGAAAGGGCGGCACAATCTATTCTGAGAATTGGCTTTACTGCCGCCCCTTCGGGGCTGGAATAGGCGTTTCGCTACTGAAACCAGCCCTACGCGTTGCCTTATAACCTCAACCAAACACAGGATCAGGACTCCTGATCCGGAAGATTTTGATCGGATCCGCAAATGCGTCCCAGCGGGACGCTATGAAAATAGCCCGGCACTTCAGTGCCGGGGTTAGGAATTGAATATGCGAGAGGAGTCCCGCAGGGACGATTGAAGCCAGAGAGGATCGATAGCTCAACCGTCCCTACGGGACTAGGAATGTTGTTATCTATAGGTCCCGGCACTGAAGTGCCGGGCTAGGATCACGGTGTCCCTACTTGACACATCTGGTATCACAACTGAATCCGTATTAGCCCCAAATTACGGGTAGGGATCAGGAGTCCTGAGGCTCGCCGGGGGTAAGGAACGCGAAGTGGCGATTGGCTGCCTCTGCGGAATCATGCCCGGATCTATTGCTTTTCGTAGACCTCCGTCTGTTCATGCGGCTGCCCCTTGGCATCCTTGAATTTCATGGACAATGTATAGGTCCTTTCATCCTTGCTAAGCACAATCGCCGCCAGGTCGAATTGTTTCCCATTATGTAGATATGTGAGGTACTGCGTATCGCCGTCCACTACCGTTTTAACTATGGCAACGCCCTCGTCAGGGGCGCCTCGCAGATAGTTCTGCATCCCTCCACTTTTGGGAACTGTGCATTTCCACTCAACCACTTTGGAGCCGTCTTTGCGAACTTGTGTCGCGGTGATTTCCGCGGTGTCCGGATCTACTTCCCGATATATCACCAGCGTTTCGCGGATATTTGCCGCCGGAGCAGATTGAAGCTTGGATCTTGCAGGATTGAGTTTCCAAATCCCGACCCATGGGTCTGCTGATCGCAACGAACCTGCGGACCCGACTCGATCGGAGATTTGAGGAGATCCAGCCGACGCCGATTCCCGGGTCCCCTGAAAATCCGTGGTCAGAGCCCGATCTTTCAATTGATTAAAATTGCGGGAGCCGACGAAAACCGACTGCACAATTCCTT
>JAHFUH010000060.1 GCA_023265215.1 Acidobacteriota bacterium | reverse complement strand
CCCCGCGTTATAGGTTGAGCCATTCATCGCGAGTACGCTCCATTCAACATATCTAGCGGTAATGTCAGGGATTAGAACCGTTGACTGGAAGGCGGTGTAGCTGGTAGGCGATGAGGGAATCGGAAGAGGCCCAACCGACACGATCCCAACTGGTGACGAGAGGTCTGAATTGTTGCTGAATGTATATTGGTACTTTGTAACAAAGTCGTATGTTCCTAGGGCGTAACTTCCATTTGCGCCCCCGCTGGTGGTACGGTCAGTATAGAGGATCTGGCTAAATGTCAAAGGCTGCCCAAAATCAAATTCCAAGAAGGTGTTTGTTCCCTGTCCCAAAGAGGCGAAATCGGTCCGATATTGATTCGGAACTCCATCAGTGAAGCCCATTGGGCTGTCCATAGCGTCTGCTTGGGAATAACCAGGATAAGCAGGAGAAACATTTATAATCAGAGGGATGGAATTTGCTGCCGCTATATTGGCAAAGATGAATAAGCAAAACGCTGCAATCAGCACAGGGAACGCAATCAAGCTTCGTATCGTTGATCGGTTCATTTTTCGTTTTCTCTCCTCAAGGCCGGGACACTTCTGGAAGGTAACTACTATGCCACTTCCTCACCTCTTTTCTTATCGACCGCTCGGTTGATTCGATGCTGCATGAATCTTTGAGTTACCCTCTCTGCGCAAACCCTTCGGCGCTTTGCAAAAATAGAAGCGCAGATCATCTGCACCTACTTAACGTCAATGGATTGCAGTAAATCCTGTTGAGACTTGTGGCTTTGGGGGGATCGGAGCAGCTACATAATTGACTACAGTCGCCTGCTGATAGGCTAATCCCTTTCTTTGACAGAACAGAGTGATTGGCTGGCAGAGCGCTGGAGGATGCTCGCCTTTAATTCGACCTCATCAATCAGGTCCAGTTTCTCGAATCGACGGCCCTTGAGCATGCCGGTCAATGAGAGTACCACAGTGCTTTCCTGTTTACGCAAGATGGTTGCCTGCAGTAATAAAACCCGGGACGCGGGCGGAAGCGCAAAACTAATGAAGACAGACTTACCTGTGAGAAGGCCAGCAAAGAAACGATCGCCCTCAGCCAATTTCAAACGCAGGGCTCGCTCGCTGAAGTCGAGAATTGTGCAGGGATGCGCTTCCCCATCTGGGACTTCAGTCAGACTCGCTGGGATATCTGTGTAGATGCGAACGAATTCCCGTGTACTGTGTGTGGCCAAGCTCTCGGGAATAGGCTGGAGGTAGGCCACATGCCGCTTGGCATAATAACCCTCGGTTAGCAGTGTCACCCGGGTGATGGTGGTGTCCATGTCGTGTATTTTTCCATTTGTTCCCTTGTTGATCAGGGTAATGGTGTTGCCAATACGGAAGTCGTTAGCTGCTCTCTCGGTGAGCTGATTTTCCGAGCCTTCCGTTGCAGCTTTAGTATAGTCAACCAAGATACGGGAGCCTTTGGGAACGACAAAGTGGAAGCTATCGAGATTCGATATCTGGCATTCCCCATTTTCTGTGGTGACAAGGAGTCCCGAATTCTCTTCTTCCTGGGAAACTCGGATAGTTTCGTTGCTGTACACTAGGATTCCGTTGAGTTTATAGGCGAGGATAACTGTATCAAGATGGATGTTCTTCTCGTATTCTGGATAGTATTGGAGTCGCGTGCCTATAGGAAAGTACCTTAGGAACTCAGTCAAATGCTCCAGCGTTATCCGAGGTTGCTGTTGAGCCACTGCCGCTTGTGCCTCACCATTACTCTTCCTGGCCCAGCTCATAACCCGCCACATATAATCACTTCCTATAAGTATGAATCAAACAAATCATGCCAGCTCTATCTTGATCGATATATCGTCATACACGCTCACTCACTTCAGTAAATTTGTATCCGGTATGAATTGAATGAATCGAGCGGTCAATGAGAGAGGAGGTGAGGGAGTGGCATAGTAGTTACCTTCCAGAAGTGTCCCGACCCACAAGTAGTGGCGCTCGCCTCGGATCGCAATGAGAATTACATCGACGTGCCGGATGTCTCCGCACCGTCGCTGTTTTCGGCGCAGAGATTGAAGCGCTAAGCCACGCCTGCTAGCAGCCCGTGGTGAAAGTACAAAAGGCCGCGTTCCGAGCGCCGCGTGGGCAGATGCAAAACGGCGCGACGTAGGCGATGCGGGGACATCGTCGAGGATGAACTGATTAGTAAAAGCCATATCGAAGAGATGTATTAGCCGAAAACAGGCCTTTCAGCATCCTTCTAAGGATGCCGACATCATTTGCCGATATATAGCACTTGAGTGCAGCGATGAATAGCACCCAGGTGCTATTGTTAATTCCTTTGCTTTAAGTTTTAATAATGGTTTCCGTCTTATTGCATTTAATTTCTGGTTTATTGATGGATGGCTATGACGATACGTTTGCTTATCGCAGACCGTCAAAGCATGTTTCGCGAGGTTCTGGGACCGCTGTTGGGATCGCAGCCCGACTTCAAGGTGGTCGGTTCAACCGACGATGGCGAACGCTTGGCAGCCCTGATAGAAGAACTCCAGCCTGACGTTCTTATTTTGGACACCAGGCTGCGCAAGCGGTCCGGCGTTGATGCCTTGCGCGAAATTGCCGCTTTGGGAGGTTCCGTCAAGCCTCTTCTTCTAACCGACGACATCCGGACGAGCGAGATCGTCCAGGCTCTGCTTCATGGCGCCCGCGGAGTTATGAGAAAAGAGGCGGAAATTTCAATTCTGTTCAAGGCTATTCGCGCGGTCGAGGCAGGGGAATTCTGGCTGAGCCACACCCGAATTTTCGAGTTGGTTCAGAATCTCCGTTCGCTTGCGTCGCGCGTGGAGCAATATTCTCGGTTCCAGATCGGCAGCCTCAGCCAGCAGCAGCAGCGCATCATGGAGGCGATTGCAAACGGGTGCACCAACAAAGAAATCGCCGAGGAATTATCGCTAAGCGAACGGACCGTGAAGTACCACCTAACCCACATTTTCCGCAGGCTTGGAGTCTCTGGCCGAATGGAGCTCGCGCGCTTCTCCTCCCGCAACAAGATAGCCCGCGAAGCCTGATTTTTACCCCCTTTCAAGATGGCACCATGGAGCAATCGCATTTCCTACCAATGTGCTATTTTCAATCACTGAGTAAGAGCATAATGTGTCGTTGCCCGTTTGCGATTTCTTACTCAAATGAATAAGCTCCGGTGAGGCGGATATGGCGACTGCTGGAAGGCGCAAAGTGGACCGGGCACAACGGTTCCCTTTAAGGATTCCTTTAACCTATCTTAAAAGCGGCATGCTGGACTGGCAGGGCGGCAAAACCGTGAACATCAGCTCCAGCGGCATCCTGTTTCGCGCGAATGAAAAGCTGGAGCATAATACGATATTGGATATTCGCGTCTTATTCTCCTCGAAAATGACCATGTCCTGCCAGGGTTCGGTCGTTCGCGCCAAGAAATCGGCATACGCCGTGCGTATCCATCACTATCAATTTATCCGTTCTGACAAGCCTGCTACTCCGGCACAATAGGGCAATATTTTCCAGCACCCTCGATCCATTGCATAAAAATCCAATGTAAGACATAAGTAATGCATACATTCCCGAAGATTGCGCTTTTCGATTTTCTGTCCGCCGGGGAGATAGGAATTACAAATATGGCTTATTTGCCGTGGTATGCGCTGCGCGTGCGCCCGCGTTTTGAAAAGAAGATTGCAACGACGCTGCTCACCAGGGGATACGAAGGTTTTCTGCCTCTCTATCGCAACCGGAGCCAGTGGTCCGACCGCGTCAAGGAAGTCCTTCTTCCCCTTTTCCCCGGATATCTTTTCTGCCGGATCGATTTGCGGAGCCGCCTGCCTGTTATCGATACTCCGGGCGTGATCCAGATTGTCGGCATCGGCAAAGAGCCTTATCCCGTGGAAGAAGAGGAAATCGCCGCGCTCCAGGCCATTGTCGTTTCCGGATTGCAGGCCGAACCCAGTTCATTATTCCGTGCAGGACAACCGGTCCGCATTGCAGCAGGACCACTGGCGGGCGTTGAAGGAACTTTGATTGGTTTCAAAGGCGAGCGCAAGCTCGTCGTATCGGTGACTCTGTTGCAGCGGTCGGTAGCGGTAAATGTCGACGAATCCTGGGTAATCCCGATCCAGCCTTTGGCGCCTATTCGTCAAATGCTCAATCCTATAGCCGCTGACAACAGGCTGGCCGCCGACAGCCGCTGACCAATTATTATTATTAAAAATATTAAAAGTTTTGTCAGCGTTTGTCAGCGGCCAAAAATATTATGCGCAATACGGCAATAATATTCGGATCAATTCTGGTTGTTGTCGCATCCACCTGGATGTGGCTCGAATTGCGCGCAGAGAAAAACCCTGCGATCGAGAGAGGCATGTGCCGCTTCCTGCTCTGCTCCGACGATCTGCTGCTGGACCAGGCCGGCCAACAGCTCCGGATGGGGTCAACAGAGAGCATCCAGCAGGCAGTAGAAAATTACCGCGAGGCTTTGCGCCGGGATCCGGCCTCTCCTTATCGATGGTGCGATCTTGGAGATGCCCTGTTCGCAGCGGGAGCGCAGGAAGAAGCCAGGTCGTGCTTTGCGCGCGCGGTGGATCGCGGGCCCAGTCTCTCGCAGGTGTTGTGGCGCGCAGGCCAGTTTTATCTCAAGCTGAATGATTATCCCAACGCGCTGCGCTGCATGACGCGCATCCTCGAGAAATCCGGGGAATTCGATTCCTTTATTTTTGAAGCTTATGCCGGCATCCCTGTAGCCGGCGTGCTCGATCACGGGCTTCCGGCGGCCGCGCGCCCCGCTCAGGCTTATCTCCGAACCCTGCTGAGGGATCCGGAAGCGACCGGAACAGCACAGGTTTGGAACTGGATCCTCTCGCGCTCCCTTGCGGACGACCGCCTCGCGGCCGAATACATTAATTTCCTCCTGAAACACCAGGATTATGAAAATGCGCGGGACTCCTGGGCCGCTTACCTGGGCCCCCGGAAGGGACCCTATCCACAGTCCAACAGCCTCTTCAATGGCGGGTTTGAATTCGAACCTGCGGGATCTGGTTTCGATTGGAAGGTGAGCGAGTTGGAGGGAGTGAAGGTGTCGCGCGATTCAGACGTGCGGCATTCCGGGGGATGGTCTTTGAGGTTGAGCTTTGACGGGGAAGGGAATCCGGCGTATCGGAATGTGGCGCAGCTGGCCGTTCTGAAGCCGGGGAATTACCGGTTCGAGGCTTACCTGCGCTCTTCCGAGATTACAACGGACAAGGGAGTGGGGATACGGATCGGGGATGAAAAAACGGCAGAGCTATCAGGAACTAATGATTGGACCAAGGTCGAAAAAGATTTCGCTGTGGAGAAGGAAACCAAAATCGTCAGGGTAGAGATATTCCGGGATAGATCGCTAAAGATCGATAACAAGATCAAGGGTACATTCTGGATTGACGATGCTCAAATAATCAGCCGCTGACAAAAGCTAGCCGCTGACCAACGCTGACAAAAACAATAAATATTTTTAAATATAATTTGTCAGCGTTGGTCAGCGGCAAAGCTTTTTATGCGTACCTTAACATTTTTTGAAATCGAATGCGCGGATCTGAAACATTAGCTACATGGAATTGATATGCTCGGAAACGACAGGGTCGCTTATCGATTTATTCTTTTCCGTGTACAGGAAGCTGGGATACGGATTCCTGGAGGAAGTTTATTCCAATGCGATGATGATTTCCGGAAAGGAGGCTGGACTGGAAATCAAGCAAGCCCAGCCTGTTCGCGTCTATTTCGAGGGCGAAGAAGTCGGTTATTATAAGCCCGACCTGATTGTGAATGAGTCTGTTATCGTAGAACTGAAAGCCTGCCGTATGCTCGTTCCGAAACATGAAGCGCAGCTACTGAATTACCTGAAGGCCACCCAATATGAGGTCGGCATCCTCTTTAACTTCGGGCCCAAACCTCAATACAAGCGAATGGTCTTTGACAACAAAAGAAAATAGTCAGCGTTAGTCAGCGGCTTTTGTCGGCGGCTAGGCGACTTTCGTCAACCGCTTAATCCCCGCCAAAGCAAACACCGCCTCCGCTCCCACCGCCACCTCGGACGCGATTTTGCCTTCGCCATCCACGAGCACGGCTGACGGCGTTCCCGCGGATCCGAACACTCGGCCTATGATGTAATCGTTATCAAGCACCACCGGCGACAGGAATTCCTGGGCTTTGTTATCCTTCACCTCGCCGTTCGAAACAACCAGGAGACGAGGAGCGTCCGGCTCTCGTTCAAGTTCCCATGCCTTAATATCCTCGAGAATTGTCTGGCAATATCCGCAGCCCGGATTCCAGAAAAGCACAATGGTATCCTCTCCCCTGAACTTTTCCAGGTCGACAGGCTTGCCGTTCAGTCCCGGCATATTGAGGGCAGGCGCCGGATCCCCAACTTTGGCCGGCGGAGGCAGGACCCTATCCAGGACGGCAGTCTTGATCTCGTCAGCCCCCAGCGCGACAAAGCTCCCGATAGTCCCATCCGGATTCACGATCACGGCGGCGGGAGTTGCGTTGGCCTGGTAGGCTTCAGCCGTTTCCCGGTCCTTTTGAAGCATGATCCGTTTTACGCCATGCTGTTTCTTCTTCGCCCGGTTCTCGGCAAGACTCCCCTGGCTGATCAGCGCGATGGTGAGCTTGTCGGCATATTCGTGCTGCCAGCCTGCGACTTCAGGCAGGAGCAAGTCGCAGGGATTGCACGATGGCCCGATAAACATCAGCATCACCGGCTTTGCGGGAGCGAGAAGCTCGGCCAGCGTCCCATCTTTCCCATCCAGCGATGTAAGGCTGAATTCGGGCGCTTCGGAGCCGATCGGTAAGCCGACAGGAGGCGGAGGCTCCGCCGCTGCCTGACCTGCGATCTGCTGTTGCTCCAGTGCATCCAGGCGCTCCAGAATCCGTCCGTTCTGGCGCATCAGGCTGATGACGAGGCCCGTCAGGACAGCCACGATTGCGATGGCAGCCGATCCCAGGAAGAAAATCAATTTCTCCCGTGCGTCGAGCGAAGCGATCCAGCCCCACAAACTGGGACCGGCGTTTTCCCGCCCTTGCCATACCAGGAATGCAGCGGCCAGCGTCAGGACCGCATTTCTGGCCAGGGTCTTCCACCCGATGGGCGCGGAATGAATTTGCCCGAAGCAGTGGCAATCGGGCCGCTGTCCCCGGGCGAGCGTGACGGAAATCCCGGCAATGAAAATAAGAAGGAGCGCGAGACCTCCAATGGCGCCGATCCAGGCGGCACCGCCGGTCAGGAGTGCGATCGCGATAGCCAGTTCAGCTAAAGGGAGCAGGATCCAGGCTGGAGAGGCCAGCCGTGACGGCAGGCCGAAATCCACTATGGATTTCCTCGATCCCGCGGGATCCGCGAGCTTGGCCAGGCCGGCTACGGCAAACACCAGGGCAAGAAGAGACCGTACAATAAGCATAATTCACCTTTTGTATTTAGCCGCTGACGGACGCCGACCTTATATTTAAATATTTAAATTTTTGTCAGCGTCCGTCAGCGGCTATTAGTTAGTTATGAACAGGAATACATTTTAGAAACTGAGGGCGACATGCATTTGTAAACATAAGTGAAGCCCTGCTTGACGCGGCAACAGACATATCCGGCTGGGCAGCAGGTATTGTTGCAGCACTTCCGGCCCGAAGGACAGCACGCGCCTCCGCAAACCGTTGACCCTGTAGCGCAGCATTTCCCGCTGATACAGGACTGGCCGGAGGGGCAACAAGTCGTGCCGCAGGCTTGTGCGGATGGGCAGCATTTGGTGCCCGTCCAGGTTTGCCCGGCAGGACAGCAATGCCCGTTGGAACAGGCCTGGCCGGTGGGACAACAAGTGGAGCCGCAGACCTGTGCTGTTGGGCAGCAGGCGTTGTTCAACCAGGTTTGCCCGGCCGGGCAGCAGTGCCCGTTGGTACAAGCATAGCCGGTAGAACAACAGGTGGAGCCGCAGACCTGTGCAGGTGGACAGCAGGTGTTATTCAACCAGGTTTGCCCGGTTGTACAGCAATGTCCGTTAGTGCAGGACTGTCCGGAAGGACAACAAACGCTGCCGCAGACACTGGTGGACGCGCAGCAGGCGCCATTAAAGCAAACCTGGCCGCTGCCGCAGCAGACGCTCCCGCAGCCTACCTGGCCGCTTGGGCAACACTTGCCGTTCGAACATACCGGGGTGGAGCCTGTGCAGCATGTAGTGCCGCAAGCGCTACTGGTCGGGCAGCATTTGTTGTTGACGCAGGTCTGTCCGGATGGGCAGCAGGTGGTACCGCAGACCTGGCCGGATGAACAGCATGTGTTATTCGGGAGACAGATCTGGCCGCTGGCGCAGGCGCCGGTTCCGCAGCAGGTGCTGCCGCTTGAATAGCACTTGCCACCGCAGCAGACCGGGTGGCCGGAGTCGCAGCACTTGCCGCTGCAGCAGGTCTGACCGCTGGAACAGCATTTTTTGTTTGCGCATGCCGTTTGTCCACTTTTGCAAGTGGAGATCGGGCTGCTTGTCGTTCCCATAGAAGATGCGCTGCTTGTGGCTGTTTGAGCAAAAGCCTGATCGAACCACTTTGCGGCGAAAGCGGAAACGGCACCGCCCAGCAGGTATCTCATCGCTTCCCGGCGTTTCAGGTGGCTCGCCATGAAGCGAGACACTTCATCCAAGATATTTTTGGTTCCCATTATTTACTCCTTTTGTCCGCGTTAGTCAGGGTAATTAGCGGTTAAATTGGTTTGATATCAATCCATTGATGCTTGTTAATGCGCGCTTGTTCTTTTGAAGAATGAAATCCCAACCCGGCCGTTATCCCCAAAATCCATGCCATCGTCATGGCATTGGCCGGCACATACAAATTGAAATCTACGAAGCTGTGAATCAAAATCGCGGCGAGCGATGCGATACAACCGATAGCCAGGGCATGCTCTTCGGATTCCTCATCCATATTCCTTTCGCGCCAGCCGCGGACAAAAATACATCCGATCAGGATGGCTGCGATCAGAAAACCTATGGCACCCAATTCCACAAGGTACTGCAGGTAATCATTGTGCGCGAAGTCGACTTTCCGGTCGGTCACGCTTCTCTGGTATTGCGAAAAGACCGACTCGAATCCTCCCAGCCCGCAGCCGGAAAGAGCATAGGATTTCAGCAGCGGCAGCGCTTCCTCCCAGATATACAGCCTTCCTTCGGTAGTCAGTTCGTCGCCGTCCCACAGCTTGCCGAACCGTTCGATAAGCTGGTCGGGCGGAAGGTATATGAAAGCCAGGAGCGCAAGACAGAGGACGAGGCCGCCGGCGAGCCACTTTTTAGACACCCGGTTTCTCAGCGCAAGAACGCCCGTCAGAAAAAGTGAAAGGATGCAGGCAACAAAGCCCATGCGCGAAAAAGAGTAGATGATTCCCACCAGGATGAGGGTTGAAGCCGCGAGCATGGCGCATACCGGGAGCGTAGAAATCGTCGAGCGCGTCTTTCGCCATATCGCGACCGCACCCATGATCGCCGGCGGAAGAGCCATTTCGAGCAATCCGGCAAAGTGATTGCGGTTCATGTAGGTGCCGTGCGCGGAGTCCTGGGGCTCGATCCCCTGGAAGAACAGCAGCAGCCCGTACGCGGCCTCGAACACCGCAACAATGATAATGGGGAGCACGAGCGTCCAGGTGCGCGTTGTGCGCCGCCATGTGATTTCCCTTACGATAAGAAACGTGGCCGCATATCCCAGGACGCGCAGCAGGTGCGCGAGAGTCACGGACGGCACGACGCTGAGCGAAGCGAATCCGGCGGCGCCTAGCGCCCGCAAGTGTTCGGCGCGCTGCGGCGACACCATCCTCAGCAATCCCGCCGGCAACGGGATCAATTGCAGCGCGATGTAACATGGTAACAGGACGAGAGGCCAGTAAATCCACGGTTCGATTTTAGGCGCCAGTTCCCGGCGTCGTGTCACGGCATAATACACGATGGCGAGCAGTCCAAGGATAATGGAGCAGTAGAGCCAGTCGTCCCTGTCGACCGCGCCATACTGCAGCGCCGCATACCCCAGCACCCCCCCCAACCCAATTAAATAAAACATCTATTTATTGTTTTTGTCAGCGTTGGTCAGCGGCTAAAAGCTTTTTCCCGAATTTTCATAAACTGACGCAGCTAATCCGTATATACATATATTATGTTTACCTGGGATCCGCAAAAAGCTATTCTTAACTTTGAAAAACATGGGATCTCGTTTGAGGAGGCTGCCACAATTTTCATTGATCCGCTGGCGCTTGAATGGGAAGACCCGGAGCATTCAGGCGTGGAGTTAAGGCTCAAGCGTTTGGGAATTTCCAATGCGCATCGGATCTTGACGGTGATTTATACAATTCGGAGGACGGCAAATGGCAACAAGGCGATTCGCATCATCAGCGCGCGGCAGGCAAGTCGCAAGGAACGAAAAGCCTACGCCGGATAGCTGCATCGATTTTTCGGATATACCCGAATCCACGGATAGGGAGCTGCGCAAGGCGAAACGGGTTGGACGCCCGAGAAGCAGCGATGCCAAGCTGCTCATAGCCATCCGCATCCGGCCAAGCCTTCTTTCCAAAATACAAAGGGTGGCGAAAGGCGAAGGCAAACCCTACCAGACCTTTATTCACGAAATTCTCGAGAAAAGCATGAATACGGTCCGCTGACGGTCAGCATAAGTCAGCGTTCGTCAGCGGCTAAAAGAAATGCGGGAAGGGGCTCGCCCTCTTCTTCGTATATCTCCGCCATCATCGCAAACACATCCGCAAGCCCGGCCTTTGCCTCAGTCCTCGTCTTCCCGGCAGCACTACAACCCGGTATCCCGCGAACGTACGCCAAATAACCCCCGTCTTCCGTGTGTTTTAAATCCATTATATTTTTGTCAGCGTTCGTCAGCGGCTCCCAAGACCAACCGCCTCGCCGCTATCGGCGCCGCAAGCTTCCTCTCCCACCCGGGCATCTTCAATGCCCCGGCATCCACCCATTCCCGGATCTCCGGAAAAATGCATGCCGCAATCACCATCCCGCACTCGACTTCTTCTCTTCTTCCGAGTTTTTCAGCTATCCCGAGTACTTCCTTAACCGGTATCCGATCCTTCCAGATCAACAGCGCCAGTCCCAGGTGCGGCCACACAGGAGGCATGGGAGGAGTAACAGGGTCTCCCACATGCCGTGCGAATAGAGCGATCATCAGCGCAGGTTTCGGCTTCCGCCATTCGGTATTGCCCATCCGCACTTTTGTCGACCACTCATCCGCCGGCGACTTCATCAGTTTTGGCTTTGCCCCGTTTGCGCAAGTCCCATTTTTGAGCAAAGCCTCGAAGTCTCCGGCAGGGAAGGCGCCGGTATTCTCGTACAGCGCCGCCAGCGCCGCCACGTCTCCGGCGAGGACTGCATCTTCGGTGGCAGCCCCGTATCTGTCGAAAATGCTTTCCCCGAAGCTGTTGAGCTCCTCGAGGTTTTCGGCGCTGCAGCGCAGTGTTTCACTGAACAGGTATCGCACAAACAACGGGAGAGCCGATTCTTCTATATTCGCGTACTTCACAATCCCCTGCAGGCACGTTACCACCGGCATCAGGAATCTTTCCGGCACCAGCGCCTCTTCAGCCTGGATCAAATTGCTTACCAGCCGTCGCGTAGACACTTGTCCCTGGTGCAACGCCTGCGCGTGCTTCCGTATCAATCCAACAATAATCTCCCTCTGTTTCGAGTTGAGCATATTTTTTTGCCGCTGACGAACGCTAACTTTTTATATTTTAAATATTTATATTCTTGTCAGCGTCGGTCAGCGCTCTTGTCAGCGGCCAGATTCTTTCCGCGTGCAACCCAATCTGCCTTATCGTGATCACAACCCCCATCTCCACAGCCAGCAGTCCCATCCCAACCGCATAATTCTTCGTCATCGCAGCAATCAGCGCCATCCCGCAGAAAGCCGCCGCAATGATGTAGATCCCGATCACGATATGGCTTCTCTTGGACCCGAGCCTCACCATGATGTGGTGCATGTGGCTGCGATCGGCCTGGAACATGCGCGCGCACCGGTGCAGCCAGGGTCCGCTCGATCTCCGGGTAAACCGGAACAGCATCACGAGCAGCGTATCCATCACCGGCAATCCCAAAGCCAGGATCGGCACCAGGATGGCGATAGCGGCTTCCGCCTTCATCGAGGATCGCAGGCTGACGACGCCAAGCACAAAGCCCAGGGTAAGCGAACCCGTATCGCCAAGATAGATTTGAGCAGGCGCCCAATTCTTCCGGAGAAACCCGAAGCAGGCGCCTACCAGCGCCGCCATAATCAGGACTGCGATGTAGTCTTTATTCCAGAAAGAGAAAACCAGCAGGCTTGTGCTGATAATTGCGACGACACCGCCGGCAAGGCCGTCGAGCCCGTCGATAAGGTTGATTGCGTTTGTCACCCCGATAATCCAGATCACCGAGACCACTTCCGAAAGAATGCCCAGTTTGAGGTTTTCCTGGAAAGGAAGGTTTATGGTCGCGAAAGACCAGCCTACGCTGACGACGAGCAGGGCAGCGGCGAGCTGCATCAGGAATCTGCAGCATGGAGAAAGGCCGATCGTATCTTCCAGCAGCCCGCACATGAAGATGATCAGAAAGGCCAGAGAGATGGCCAGTCCTTCGGCTGGACGAATGCCGGCGCTCCAATCTCCCCAGCGCGCTGCCATCATGATGCCGGCGCCGGAAAAAAGCCCTGCCACGGCGGCGACTCCTCCCATTCTTGGAACAGCGCTTGCCTGGTGCTTTCGCCAGCCGGGGTAGTCGACCGCGCGCGCCGCCATTGCGATTCGCCTGACCAGCGGAGTAGTCGCTATGCTGATCGCTAATGCGATGACAGCCGCCGCAAAACTACATGCTATCGGTTCAATCATTTTTTAATATTTATTTTTTGTCAGCGTTTGTCAGCGGCCAAAAGCTTTTACGCCGCTGCCTGGCTATAGTGCTTTCGATACCAGTTGTAAGTCTGCTCGATCCCGGCCATCAACGGGATTTTCGGTGCCCATCCCAATGCCGACAGGCGGCTGACATCCAGGACCTTGCGTGGCGTTCCATCGGGCATGCCGGCGTCCCATGAAATCTCGCAGGGGTAATCGACCACCTGCCGGATTGCCCCGCAAAGCTCCGCGATCGTCAGATCCTCCCCCGTTCCGACATTGATGATTTCCTCCCGATCATACTTTTCCATCAGGAAGAGCGCCGCATCGGCAAGATCGTCCACGTGCAGGAATTCTCTCCTGGCCTTCCCGGTTCCCCACACAGTCACCTTCGGAGCGCGCGCCATCTTCGCTTCGTGGAATTTCCGGATGAGCGCCGGCAGCACGTGCGACGTATCGAGATCGAAATTGTCGCCAGGCCCGTAAAGATTCGTCGGCATCAGGCTGATTGCATTGAAACCATATTGCCTCCGGTAAGCCTGGGCCATTTTAATGCCGGCGATTTTGGCAATGGCATACCACTCGTTCGTCGGCTCAAGTCCTCCGCCGAGCAGATATTCCTCCTTCAGCGGCTGCGGCGCCAGCTTCGGATAAATGCACGAGGATCCGAGGAACAGGAGTTTCTTCACGCCGTTCTGATAGGAAGCGTGGATGACATTGCTTTGGATCATCAGGTTCTGTTGGATAAATTCCGCAGGATAGGAATTGTTGGCGCGAATCCCGCCCACTCTTGCAGCCGCCAGAAACACATATTCCGGCTTTTCTCGCGCGAAGAAGCTCTCCACCTCGCCCTGATTGGTCAGATCCATCTCGTCGATGGATCTCAGTATGAGATTGCCATATCCTTCCGCAACGAGCTTGCGAAGAATAGCCGACCCCACCAACCCCATATGCCCCGCCAGGTAAATCCTGCTCCCTTTATTCATAGTAATTTTTATATATATTTATTTTTTGTCAGCGTTCGTCAGCGGCAAAGTTTTTAGGATGCCGCCGCACCTCGGAAAATAACGTTATGCCCCGCATCGCGCAGCGTCCGCTCTCCCCTTGCCAGCTCCATGTCGCAATCCACCATCATGTGAACCAGTTTTTTAAATCCTACTTTCGGCTTCCATCCCAGCTTAAACCTGGCCTTCGAGGCGTCTCCCTGTAAGCAATCCACTTCAGTGGGCCGTTGATAGCGCGGATCTATCTCGACATAATCCTGCCAACCGATCCCTGCATAGCCGAATGCTTCCTCCAGCAATTGGCGCACGGAAAAAGTCTCTCCGGTTGCGATGACATAGTCATCCGGCTGCGGCTGCTGCAGCATGGCCCACATCGCCTCGACATAATCTCCCGCAAATCCCCAGTCCCGCATCGAATCAAGATTCCCCAGGTACAGCTTTTCCTGCAGACCGCACTTGATGCGGCCGATCGCGCGCGTGATTTTGCGTGTCACGAAAGTCTCGCCGCGCCTTGGAGATTCGTGATTGAAGAGGATTCCGTTGCACACAAAAAGCCCGTAGGCTTCGCGATAATTGACGGCGTACCAATGGGCGGCAACCTTGCTGGCCGCGTATGGACTGCGCGGGTAGAAGGGCGTCTTTTCATTTTGGGGCGCAGGAGCGGCGCCATACATTTCCGATGATCCCGCCTGGTAGAACCGGATCTTGCCGCAATCACTGCCACAGAAGTCCCGCACAGCCTCCAACAAACGCAATGTGCCGGTGGCCACGGCATCGGCAGTATATTCGGGCTGATCGAAGGAGACCCGCACGTGCGATTGCGCCCCAAGGTTGTAGACCTCGTTGGGCTCGATTTTTTCCAGGATGCGCCGCAGCCCGGAGCTATCGGTCAGGTCTCCATAATGCAAAAACAGTTTCCCGTCCGTCTCGTGCGGATCCTTGTATATTTCGTCCAGGCGATCCGTATTGAAGGTGCTGCTCCTGCGGATGATTCCATGGACTTCGTATCCTTTATCAATGAGCAACTTGGCGAGATACGATCCGTCCTGCCCGGTAATTCCGGTAATCAGTGTTTTTTTCATAATTTTTATTAGTCAGCGTCCGTCAGCGGCTATTTCTTTCTGATTCCTGCGTCATGGTAAACAGCAACCTTTCTCTTGCAGCGAGGTACAGAAACTGCGGCGACGAAAATAGGTTTCTACGCCATAGCCGTTTCGGTTCTTGAATTAACCGGGGAAACCATTCCATTCCGCATGCTCTCCATGCTTTCCCCGGCCGCCGGATTTGACCTGAAAAATAATCGAACACTGCGCCGATGGCTCCGATTAATTTGACGTTCAATGACGCAGCATTCAAATAAATCCACTTTTCCTGCTTGGGTGCTGTCATTCCGACCCATAACACATCCGCTTTTGCAGAGTTTATGGAAGAGATCATTTGTGCGGTTTCGTCCGCAGAAAAGCTGTCCTTGTAAGGAGGAGAAAAAGCCCCGGCAAATGTTATGGAAGGGTATAGC
The DNA here is from genome assembly GCA_023265215.1 of Acidobacteriota bacterium. Classification (GTDB taxonomy): domain Bacteria; phylum Acidobacteriota; class UBA6911; order UBA6911; family UBA6911; genus UBA6911. The sequence continues at coordinate 301 of JAHFUH010000060.1, read as the reverse complement.
TTTTGGAACTTTGCGCGCAGGGCATCAAGAGTTCTCGGACTTGATCCCAGGAAAAAATAGCGGCTTCCTCCCTGGGCGTTTAGAACCTGAGACAATGTTTCAAAGAAATCCGAGCCTGTAACCCTGTTTTTTACTTTGCCTCCGCACAGCCGTGAAGCGAGAACGACGCCGCTTCCGTCCGGCGCGACTAAGGGCGCCTGTTCAAGCGCAGTTCGAAAAAGCCTGTCATGGCGCGAAACCACAATCGAATGCGGATTGGCAAAAGTAACAGTATAGGGCGGTCCCGCATTAGACAAAGCCC
>JAHFUH010000447.1 GCA_023265215.1 Acidobacteriota bacterium | reverse complement strand
CGTGCTTTGCCCCCGAGCGATTTGCCGTTGAGAAGCAGTTCGACTTCTTCGCAATTACTGTACGCTTCGACAGTTTCTTCATGAGGGCCGGCATTGGGCGGCGTCCAATCCGCAAACTGCGATTGCAAGCCGCCCAGCGCTGCGAATCCGGGATCTGTCGGCACAGCCAGCGCGGGATTAATCCGGCGGACGATATGCACGACAGGTTTTTCGCTCCACCAGCTCTGGCGTTCATAGGCCATCGGTTTGATTGCGCCTGTGCGGTCGAGCAGTCCGGAGGCAGCCGCGATGATCGGCCATTTGAGAGATTCACCCAGGTAATCGATTCCGCTCCAGAGAAACTGGCCGGCGTGCTGAACGTGATCGCGGGCCGCCAGCCACGTGGCAAGTTCGTGCCTTTGTTCCGTGCCGATTATTTTTCGCGTCGGTTTGGCTTCGTAGGCGGCCAGCAGTTCGAGATCCCGGTAGTTCGTGCCGATGACGTCCAACAGATCCGCCAGTCCATTGTCGTAGTCATGACTGACATTCGGGCGGAAAAGTGCCTGGGTCACGGGCCGCGAAGGATCGAATTGATGAAAGACTTCGACCAGTCCCGCCAATATTTTTTTGGCCAAATCCTCCTTGGGAGTGTCGTGGATTTCATTCCCCGCGCTGTAAAGAATAATGCTCGGGTGATTGCGATCGCGAAGCACGGTGTCGCGGATGTCGGCCTGGGACCAGTCCTTGAAAAACATATGATAGTCAAACGGAGTCTTGCCCACCGTCCAGCAATCGAAAATTTCATCCATGACCAGAAATCCCATCCGATCGCACAAATCGAGAAATTCCGGCGCCGGCGGGTTGTGCGCCGTGCGAATGGCGTTGACTCCAAGTTCGCGGAGCTGTTCAAGCCGCCGCTCCCAGACGCGCAGCGGTACCGCGGCTCCAAATGCACTGCCGTCGTGGTGGAGACAGACGCCTTTGATCTTCACACTCCTGCCGTTGAGCCAAAATCCCGTTTCTGACACAAACCGCGCATCACGAATGCCGAAAGCTGTCACCTGCTCATCAAGGATCCTATTCGCCGATTTTACTACCAGTTGGGCATGATACAGATCTGGGTGCTCCAACTGCCACAGACGGGGATTTGTCACATCCACATCCTCGTGATAATCCACCCCTTGTCCTTCCGGTATCACTCGAAATCTTGTTTTGTATATTGCCTGAGATTTGCCGGCAGGTGAATTAATTGTAATTTGCAGCTCAACATCGCGTGGCTTTTCAGACTGATTCGCTATCATGCACTCTATGTGCACGACAGCTTTTGCTTCCGTAATTTTGGGAGTGGTAATATAGGTTGCCCATTCTGCCAAATGCACAGGATCCGTAGCCAGCAGCCGCACGTGCCGGTAGATGCCTGCACCGGAATACCACCGCGAAGCAGGCTGCCCCGAGTTGTCAGCCCGCACCGCCAGGACATTAGCTTTGCTGTTTCCAAAAAGATGCACGGTCAACTCATAGCCAAAGCTGACGTATCCGTACGGGCGCTTCCCGAGGTGCGTCCCGTTGATCCAGACATCGCTGTTGGCCATGACCCCGTCAAATTCGACAAAGATCCGGCGTCCCGCAAACTCCTTCGGCAGGACAAAGCTTTTCCGGTACCAGCCAATACCCGCAGGGAGAAAGCCGCCGGAGCCTCCGGTGGGATTTTTTGCCGCGAACGGTCCCTCGATGCTCCAGTCATGCGGCGTGTCCACGGTTCGCCATTTTGAATCATCAAAAACAGCAGCCTCGGCGCCAGCAACATCGCCTTTGAAAAAGCGCCAGCCTGCATCCAACGATTGGACGATGCGGGTACTTCCAATCGCCTGTGACGCGATCAGCAGAACAAAAAGAAAAATAGTGATTGATCTAAGTTTCATCGCGGTGCCTTCTTTCAAGTTACTATCCGCGTTCTTCCGCGCGCTCCGCGTATTCCGCGTCCCTCAAGAGGCAAGCTGCCCTGATTCGACAAATAATAAGGATTTTATTTATCATCTCAGCTAACCTATAGCAAACATAGGCGCCCATGAAAAACATAAAATTCTTGTCCGCATTGTTTCTTGCCGTCGCGTTCTCGATGGGCGCAGCTTCGGATTCTGACATTACCAAGCTGGAACGGAGTTTCTTCAATCCTCCCGATGACTGCCGCATCATGATGCGCTGGTGGTGGTTTGGCCCTGCCGTGACAAAGGCGGAACTGGAACGTGAGATGTGGCGCATGAAGGAAGGCGGGATCGGCGGATTCGAAGTGCAGCCTGTCTACCCCATCGCGCTTGACGACACGGCCACAGGCGTCAGGAATCTCCCTTACCTCTCCAACGAATTCCTTGACGCACTTCACTTCACATCCGGCAAAGCCCGCGAGCTCGGGCTGCGCATGGATTTAACCATTGGCAGTGGATGGCCGTATGGCGGGGCACAGGTGCCGATCCGCGATGCTGCGGGCAAACTCCGCATCGTCAGAACCCGAGTCCCTGAGGGCACGCATATCATGCGGCCACCGGACATCGGCGCCGGCGAAAAGCTTCTGGGAGCTTTTCTCTGTCGCACCCAGGGTCAATCCATTTCCGGCGAAGACATCCGCGAACTCGACGCCACCGGATCGATATGGATACCCGAGGGAATTCAGGGCCCGCATGAAGTGGTCTTTTTTATTTCCAGCCGCACCGGAATGATGGTGAAACGCCCGGCCTTTGGCGCCGAAGGATTCGTTCTCAATCATTACGATCATAGCGCTGTGGAAGGATATTTGAAAAATGTCGGCGATCGCCTGCTGCAGGCGCTGCGCCCAAATCCGCCGCACGCGATTTTCTGCGACAGCCTGGAGGTGTACGAGAGCGATTGGACCAGTGATTTCCTGGAGGAATTCCAGAAAAGGCGCGGGTATGATCTGAAGCCTCTCCTGCCGGCTCTCGCATTTAATCTCGGTTCTCAAACCGCCGCTATCCGCTCCGATTGGGGTAAAACGCTGACGGAACTGTTTAATGAACGCTTCATGACGCCCGTCCATGAATGGTCTCAAAAGAACCACACCCTTTTCCGTGTGCAAGCCTATGGAATTCCTCCGGCCACCATAGCGAGCAATGCGGATGCGGATATTTCCGAAGGGGAGGGTCCGCGCTGGAAAACCTTGAGCGCAACTCGCTGGGCGGCTTCCGCAAACCATCTTTTCGGGCGCACAGTCACATCTTCAGAAACATGGACATGGCTTCATTCGCCGGTCTTTCGCGCGACTCCGCTGGACATGAAGGCGGAGGCGAACCTGCACTTCCTGCAGGGAGTCAATCAGCTGATCGGGCACGGCTGGCCCTACTCCGCCGAAAATGCCGAATACCCCGGATGGCGATTTTATGCCGCCGGCGTATTTAATGAAAAAAATCCCTGGTGGATCGTGATGCCTGATTTGGCGCGATACCTGCAGCGCACCAGCTCCATGCTCAGACAAGGCCAGCCGGCAAACGACGTTGCTTTCTATCTGCCGGTCTCCGATGCTTACGCGGGATTCTCACCCGGTCGCGCCAATCTGATTGACAGCCTGCGTGACCGCGTCGGTCCCGATGCCATTCCGGCCGTGCTCGATGCCGGATTCAACTTCGATTTCTTTGACGATGATGTACTGAAAAAGATCGGCAAAGTTGACAAAGGCGTCCTGGTGCTTGGCTCCAATCGATATCGTGCTGTTGTGCTTCCAAATGTGGAGCGTATCCCGCTGGAAACCTATAGGATGCTGGCCGAATTTGCGCGGTCCGGCGGAGCATTGATCGCCTCCAGGCGCCAGCCGGCACTCGCACCGGGATTCCCAGGAAAGGAAACCGATCAGATTATCAAGATCAGCCAGAGCCTTTTTTCTTCTTCATCGGAACGTTCGCGCTATGTCGAAGACGAAAAAAACCAGCTTGGCGCGGCTCTCGGCAGCATGGTTCAGCCGGACATCACGTTCGCGCCCGTAGCGCCTGAGATCGGAGTCGTGCACCGCAAGACTAACGATGCGGAAATATATTTCCTGGCCAACAGCTCCAACGTCGGCAAAACTGTCCGCGCTTCATTTACTACAAGCCATAACTGGGCCGAATGGTGGGATCCGATGTCCGATCAAAGAACGCCTGCCACACTGACAATCGGCCCTGAGAATCTAGCGTCTGTGGCAATTGACCTGGATCCATACGGCAGCCGATTCCTTGTGCTTTTCAATAGCGAGTTTAAAGTACCCGCCCCAGCCAGGCGCGCGGAATCGGCCTCCCTGGATCTCAGCAGCGGCTGGCAAGTCAATTTCCCAATCGGACAATACAAAACAATGGACCGCTTAAGTTCCTGGACTGATGACGAGAGGACGCGTTTCTTTTCCGGCGTGGCAACCTACGAAAAGACTTTATCAATCCCGGAAAGCATGTTGCAGCCGGGCATAGTCCTGCAGCTGGATTTTGGCGAAGGAAAAGCGCTGGCAGAAGTTCCAAGATCAAACGGCATGCAGGCATGGTTCGAAGGCCCGGTGCGCGAAGCAGCCCAGGTTGTTGTCAACCAACAAGTTGTTGGGTCCGTATGGTGCCCGCCTTATAAAGTGGATGTAACACGCTGGCTGAAGCCCGGTAAGAACAGGATCATAATTGAGGTGGCAAATACGGCCGTCAATCGCATGGCCGGCAGAGCTTTGCCTGATTACCGATTATTGAATCTTCGTTACGGCACGCGCTTCGAGCCTCAGGATATGGATAAAATCCAGCCTGTCGATTCGGGTCTTCTCGGTCCGATCAGGCTGGAAGTCCTGGGAACGCCGGCGTCCCGCCGGCAGGAATAAGGAATAATAATACTGTCGCTTATAACGTAAGCCGTTCCGTCAGCAATGTTTTTACGGAAATACGTAGGAAAACAACAGATCG
>JAHFUH010000446.1 GCA_023265215.1 Acidobacteriota bacterium | reverse complement strand
AATTCCCGGATCAGAGCCAGGAGGCCGCTTTTGAGAGCCGCCCAGTAAATCTCATGTTTTGAACTGTAATAGAGGTAGAGCGTCCCTTTTGCAATTCCCGCCTTCTGGGCAATCGCCTCAACAGAAGCGCCTGTAAATCCATTTTCGGCAAATACCTTATGGGCAGCCGAAAGAATTTCAGCATTTCGAAATTCCGTGACTACGTCCTGTTTGGTTTTTCCATTAAAAGGCATGGACTTCCCCGATCGGTCATCAAATTGACTGACGAGTCAGTTTGCCATAAAGAGGCTAGCGGTTCTAGATTTGAGTTGGAGGTGGGTGCAATCGGAAGTGGGATTCAATCGTCGGTGGAATTCGGGAGTCATGCTGCGAACAACGATAAAAGAATTTGTCATTTATCAATGGTCATTTGGCCGTTGCAAGTATTTCCTCCTGCCGACTTAGGGCATGCGCAAGAATTACTTGGCCCAAATTCAGAATTGATAAATGATATATTCGTTTTTATTTTCCGGATCTGTTGGAATAATCACCGATAACCGACACCTAAAAAGGACTGGCTCAATTGTCTTTAATAATGTAAAGATTAAAAGCCCGATCGCAAGGGCAATCAGCTTAGAAAGAGGATGAATAATGTATCATCAGGTGAAGCAGTTCTTAGGGGAAGGCGAAACGCTCGCTGTCGCCACGATCGTCTCCACATTGGGATCAACCCCCAGAGAAGTGGCCGCTAAAATGGTGGTTACCACTTCCGGAGAAATTTTGGGAACTGTTGGGGGAGGCTGCGGAGAAGCGGAGGTTGTCCGTGAATCGGTCCAGGTGATTCGTTCGCGCAAACCGTCCATGGTCAAAGTCGAGCTCATGGATGACATCGAATCGGATAGCCCGGCCGTTTGCGGCGGCATCCTGAACGTTTTTGTCGATCCCTGGTGGAATGAAGCTGGTTCTAGTTGCAGTCAGATTACAGACGAATTGATACAGATCGGCAGCGACGGAGTCGCTGCCGTGATGGTGACGATTCTAAAAGCGGAAAATATCGAAGGCGTTGCGCCTGGAAACAAGTGCCTGATACGTGAAAATGCGATCAGGGCGGGAGAAATACGCAACGAGCGGTTGCTTCAGGCCGTGATGAAAGAAGCGGAGAACCGGCTTAAGCGGGAAGAAAGCAAGCAATTGACCCTGAGCCTGGCCGGCGATTGCAGAGCAGAAGTTTTTTTTGAAGTGATACCGGCCATTCGCAAAGTGGTTATTGTCGGAGCCGGTCACCTGGCAATCCCGCTGGTCAAGTTTGCCAGAGTATTGGGATTCCACATCACAGTGCTTGACGACCGGGTTGTGTACGCCAATCGGGGCCGTTTCCCGGAAGCGGACGAGGTGTTGACGGGAGATATGGCAGCGACTTTGCGTGAACTGGACATCACTCCTCAGACTTACATCGTGCTTATTACGCGCGGTCACCAGTTCGACGAACCCTGTCTGCGGGAGATCATTCACAGCCAAGCGAAATATATCGGCATGATCGGCAGCAAGCGACGGATCAAAGCATGTTTCATCAGGTTCAGAGATGAGGAAGGGATTCCCGAAGAGCTTCTAAAACGGGTCTACGCTCCGATAGGTTTGGACATAGGAGCTGAATCGCCAGAGGAAATCGCCCTTTCAATCATTTCCGAAATGATCAAAGTGTGGAGAGGCGGGAAGGCACAATCTCTAACCGCGCGTTGAGGGGAGAGGTGATGTTGAGCGGAAACGGGCGAAATGTGGTCCTGTGCGGATTTATGGCCACCGGCAAAACTTCCGTCGGGAAACGCCTGGCTTCGCTGTTGGGATACGAATTCCTGGACATGGACGCCATCATTGAGGCGGAAACAGGGATGTCTATACCGCAAATCTTTTCATCTCAAGGCGAACCGGCCTTCAGAGCCCTGGAATGTCGCGTAGCGGAACAAGTGGCGCTGAGAAGCGGATGCGTAATCGCGACTGGGGGCGGCACTGTCGTAAACCGACAGAATCTGGACAATCTGAGGCGCAGCGGGATTGTGATCGCGCTGACGGCGGATCCTGAAGCAATTCTCTCGCGAACAGGGTCCGGAGAGAACCGGCCGATGCTGGGAGAAGGGGATCGCATACAGCGAATCCGCTTTCTCATGGAGCAGAGATCGGCCGCCTATGCAATGTCGGACATATCAGTCGATACATCGCCGCACAGCATCGAGGATGTCGCTGAAATCATAGTGAGCCGTCTGCAGGAAATCGGGTTTTAATTTAAAGCGCTGCATTTGGAGCGCGGGCATCCCGCCCAATGCCCATCGGCTTTATTCGATATCCATTCGGGCGGGACGCCCTCACTCCAAGAATTATAGAGGCGTTATCGAGGGCCTGGCGGCCTGCTCCCGGTCGCTCAGAATGCCGATCAGAGATTCCATGGCACATAAATAACTGCGCCATCCCAAACCGCAAATGGATCCGATGACCACAGCCGAAATGACCGATTTATATCGAAATTCCTCACGCGCATAAACATTCGACAGATGGACTTCGATAGTCGGCAGCGCAACAGCGGCCAGCGCGTCGCGCATTGCATAGGAGTAGTGACCATAGGCGCCCGGGTTGATTACTATGCCGTCGGCCCAATTGCACGCTTCGTGAATCGCATCAATCAGAGCGCCTTCGCTGTTGGACTGGAATACACGCAGTTCGGCTCCATTTTCTTCTGCCGTTCGCTGCATGCGCCGGTTAATTTCATCCAGGCCCGCGGTCCCGTAAATCTGCGGCTCTCGCCTGCCGAGCAAATTCAAATTGGGTCCATGAATGAGCAGTATCTTCATCATAACCGCCTTTCGCGTTCAGGCCATGCGGATGTGAATTTTGCCGGCCTCTCCCGTGCTGGCAAGCTGGAGTGCCTCTCCGACAGCCTCAAAAGAGTAGGTATTAGTAACAACGCAGGCAGGGCTCAAGGCCCCTTTCGCAACCATTTTGATAACGTTTTTGAAATCTGCCGGATGATCGTAGATCATCGATGACACAATATTGATACCTTCCCGCACGATTCGCATAGGAAGAAAGCTGGCGGGCGATGACGAAAGCCCGAGGAGAATCACCTGAGATCCTCTGGGCGCTGCATTCAGCGCGAGTTCAACCGTAGCCGATGCACCGGCGCATTCGAAAACTGCGACCACCTCCCTGCGCTGCCAAAGAGTCGCGGCATCCTCGTCTGTTTCGGGAATCTCAGCTCCCAGCCGGCGCGCCATTTCCAGTTTGGACGCGAGCCTGTCATGGGCGATCACCCGCACTCCCGCCGCTACAGCCGCATGAATCAGAAGCAGTCCCACTACGCCGCAGCCCAGAACACAGACCGTATCGCCCGGCCGAACACCCGATTTGAGAAGGGCGTGCATTGATACAGCGAGAGGTTCAATCGTTGCGGCGTCCTGGTCGGAAATGGAATCGGGAAGCGGCCAGACGAATTCAGCCGGGGCCACAACGAACTCCGACAAGCAGCCGGGAACATTCACCCCCATGCTTTTTTTCATCGCACACACTGCACCGTGACCTGCAAGGCACAGGCGGCAGGTGCCGCAGGGATAATTCGGCTCCACAATCACTCGTTGCCCGACAGAAATATTGGCGACACCTTCCCCTACAGCCGTTATCCGCCCGATCACTTCATGTCCAAGCACAAATGGATAGGGGACAATGCGATGCCCAAGGTAAAACGAAATATCCGTGCCGCAAATTCCGATGCGATCCGGATGAATCACAACTTCATCCGGCGACGGAAGCGGACCAGCGATTGTACCCATGGTTATTTTTTGGGGTTTCAGCAATAAAGCCGCTCTCATCTGAATTCCTCTTTTTCACTTTGATTGCATAGACAAGCCTAACATACAGAGGCATTTTACCCCATTATGATCGCGTTCGTTACGCCGGCAGCCCTGAAAAATAGCTGGCAGACTCTGATCGATCCACGTGGACGCACATCGAGGTCATTGACGTGCTCGTGGTCGTAGACGTGGACGGGTTTTCGGAAATTTTGCGGCAAAACATAACTCATTAGCCGCCATCAAATCAACCTGGCCTGATCAAAAATAATCGGGTGCAACTTGACGAAGCATGCTAAAATTTCATCGGCAGCAGGAACCAGGACCAAAAAACAGTTTGGAGGAATGTATAAAATGTCCTTGAAGATATCCGAAGAATGCATCAATTGTGGTGCTTGTGCGCCGGAATGTCCTAATGAAGCAGTGTATGGTAGCGGCGAAGATTATGAATTGAACGGCAAAACGTTTCCAGCCCTTTCGCAAGACTTCTCTTATATCGTTCCAGAAAAGTGCACGGAATGCGTGGGATTTCATCCTGAACCTATGTGTGTATCGGTGTGCCCCACAGACGCATGTGTGAAAGACGTTGCTGAATCGAAAGATGACCTCTTAAAAAGAGCGAAGGCTCTACACCCCGACAAAGGATTCTAAGTCTTTCTCGAAAAACCAGGTAGAAGCTCACAGTGACATGCTGTTCGCCTGCTCCTGTGGGCTTCTATTGATGGACTCCCAGTATCTCTGCACCTGTTTCGAATCAAATCCGGCAAGCTGATTCCTCAGCAGTGATTTCAATCACCTTTTCTGCAGTTTCTGCCGATACGTACAACACGTAGCGTTTTTGCATTGGTTACTCATCTACAATTGGGTACTTGGGCGGATTGATTGCGCGCCTGAATACTTATCTAATTGGGACCCAATTGGGGATTATTGCATTGCACAAGTACGGCGGTGAAACCAGGGATTGCGCACGCCGCAGTCCAAGAATGAGAGGCGTCATGAGCACATGCAGCTTTAAAAAATTGATTCAGCTGCTGGACAAGCAGCTTGGTCTCGACGAAAAGCTGGAAGTGTTGGGCCATCTGGAGACC
>JAHFUH010000059.1 GCA_023265215.1 Acidobacteriota bacterium | reverse complement strand
TATTCATCGGTCTAATAATGAATAATGCAAAGGGGTATGAAAATAAGAACGTCGCCATTTGGATCCGGGTATCCACAGAAGACCAGGCCAAAGGCGAAAGCCCAGAACATCATGAAAAAAGAGCCCAAGCATATGCCGAAGCCAGATCCTGGAATGTCCGTGAGGTTTACCACCTAGAAGCCGTAAGCGGCAAGTCGGTCATGGAGCATCCTGAAACCGAACGGATGCTCCGGGACATCAAATCCGGCCGGATTACCGGATTAATCTTTTCTAAACTGGCCCGTCTCGCCAGAAACACCAGAGAGTTGCTTGAATTCTCGGATATCTTCCGAGACCACGGAGCTGACCTCATTTCCCTGCAGGAAGCCATCGACACTTCAACTCCGGCTGGCCGGCTCTTTTTTACCGTCATCGCCGCCATGGCCCAGTGGGAACGGGAAGAAATTGCCGAAAGAGTGGCGGCCTCGGTTCCAATTCGAGCGAAGCTGGGCAAGCCGGTAGGCGGCCAAGCTCCTTTCGGCTATCAATGGCAGAATCGGCAGCTCGTGCCACATCCAGATGAAGCCCCGATCCGCAGGCGCATCTATGAGCTGTTTCTGGAACACCACCGCAAGAAAACGGTTGCCCGAATCCTAAATGAAGCTGGCTATCGCACCCGGACCGGATCAAAATTCTCCGATACAACCGTGGACAGACTTATACGCGATCCAGTGGCCAAAGGACTGCGCCGGTCTAATTACACCAAGAGCCTGGGCAACAAAAAGCATTGGCGGATGAAGTCTGAAGACGAGTGGGTTTTCAGTCAAGTTAACCCGATAGTGACAGAAGAAGTCTGGAGCCAGTGCAATGTTGTCCTGGATGAGAAGCGCAACGGCAGGAAACCGGCAAGAAAAACAGTCCACCTGTTTTCCGGCTTTGCATATTGCGATTGTGGCCAGAAACTGTACGTCCCTTCCAGCAATCCGAAATACACCTGTTACAAATGTCATAACAAAATTGGGATTGATGACCTTGAAATGGTTTTTCATGAGCAGCTTAAAACCTTTTTCTTTTCTCCGACCGATTGGCTGAATTACCTTGACCAAGCCGATACCAAGATCAAAGAAAAACAGGAGCTGTTAGACACCCTTGAAAAGGAACGGCAGAAGATAACTCTGGATATGGAGAAGCTGTTCCGGCTATACATGGCCGATCAGATCTCACCCGAAGGATTTGGAAAACAAAACAAGCCTCTTGAGGAAAGAGCCAAACAACTCGAAGAGGAAATACCGAACCTCCAGGGCGAAATCGACTTCCTCAAAATCCATTATCTCTCAAGCGATCAGATCCTCACCAACGCCCGAGACCTCTATTCCAGATGGCCGGATCTTAAAACTGAGGAAAGGCGTAAAATCGTCGAAAACATTACAGAGCGCATAGTTATCGGCAAAGACGATGTGACAATTGAGCTTTGCTACCTCCCTTCACCCTCTGAGATAGCGTCAAAAGAGCAACACAACCTCATGGATTCATCGCGGCGGCGAGCATGAAGCGCGCGGGAAAGGTCAATGACATTGACGCGCGCGCGATCGTCACTTCCCCGTCCTCAAGAGGTTGCCTCAGAACATCCATCACATGACGATGGAATTCGGGCAGCTCGTCCAGAAACAATACGCCGTTGTGTGCGAGACTGACCTCGCCCGGGCGCGGCATTGTCCCGCCGCCGATCAAGCCGGCATCAGAAATCGTGTGGTGCGGAGCACGGAAAGGGCGCGCGGCAATCAGACCTGCCTTGTCCGACAGCAGCCCTGCCACCGAATGGATCTTGGTGGTTTCGATCGCCTCATCGAAACTCATCGGAGGGAGAATGCTTGGCAAGCGCCTCGCCAGCATCGTCTTCCCGGAACCTGGAGGTCCTATCAAAATAATGTTGTGTGCGCCGGCGACCGCCACTTCCATTGCGCGTTTCGCCTGGTATTGCCCCTTGACGTCCTTGAAATCCACGTCATACATGCTCTGCTGTGCCAGCAGTTGCTCGCGATCCACCGCCAACGGTATCCATGGTTCTTTGCCGTTGAGCAGCTCAACCACCTGCGAAAGAGAGCGAACGGGAAAAGCGCGGACTCCATCGACTACAGCAGCCTCGCGCGCATTCGCCTCCGGGACGATTAAATGATGCAGCCCTTGTTCGCGCGCCATTGCGGCCATCGAGAGCGTCCCTTTGATCGGGCGGATTGATCCGTCCAGCGAGAGTTCGCCCATAAACAAAAATGCCGATAAGTTCTGCGCACGGACGCAGCCGGAAGCCCCGAGGATGCCAACTGCCATCGGGAGGTCGAAAGCAGAGCCTTCTTTTTTCAGATCAGCCGGTGCGAGATTGATCGTGATATGTTGCGCGGGCAAAATAAATCCGCAATTCCGAAGCGCAGCTTTTACACGCTCGCTGCTCTCCCGAACCGCCGTGTCCGGCAGCCCGACAGTCATAAAGTTCAGCTTCTGCCCTGAGCTGAGGTCCACTTCCACGGAAATGGGGTAAGCTTTGATGCCGAAGACGGCGGCGGACTGTACGCGAAAGAGCATTGATTGCCGGGCTCCTTTCGCTTTATCCAACAGTCATCCGTAAATTTGAGCCAAATTATTTTTCAAAGAGCACGCGGCGAGACGCCGCGTCTACCTTAAGCAAAAAATTTGCGAAATAAATTTGTTCCTCACGAAACAATCGGGCTGCAATGTAGACGCGGCGTCTCGCCGCGTGAAAAAAGGCACGACATGCAATTCTTCGATCCCAATGAGCCCATTTCCAATATGTCGGGCAACCTGCCGCATTGGCGACAGTTTGGCACAATATATTTCGTGACATTCCGGCTGTCCGATTCATTGCCGCAGAGGAAGCTGGATCTCTGGGCGCGAGAGAGATCCGAATGGAACAGAACCCACCCCGAGCCGCATAATGAACAGGCAAAAAGAGAGTACTCTCATCTTTTCCCGGAGCGCTTTCATAAATGGCTGGATGCCGGCTATGGCGAGTGCATACTAGCCAATAAGGAAGTAAAGCTGCTCGTGGAAAATGCGCTCAGGCATTTCAGCGGAGTGCGCTACGATCTTGATGAATTCTCCGTGATGCCTAATCACGTTCATTCTCTGATTAGACCATATCCAAATCATGATTTATCGAAAATTCTGCATTCATGGAAATCGTATACTTCGCACGAGATAAACAAAATACTGATAAAGAAGAGAAACGTCTGGCAAAAGGAATCGTTTGACCACATCGTGCGCAGCCAGGAGCAATTGGAAAGGATCCGTCGGTACATACGAGATAATCCGAAAGGAGCACGCGGCGAGACGCCGCGTCTACCTTGATGCCTCTTTGGAGCGGAATGAAGAAATCAGCAGAACCAGACCGACCAGAAAATATCCCAGCGTAATCTGCCAGACAAAACTGCCGCCGGATTTCCAGGGAAGATAAATTTCGCCGGATGGAGTGATGGAGTGGATGAGGCCGAACATAGTGAATACTGCGCAAAGTAACAGCCCGTAGGCCGCCCTCCGCAATTTGCCGTCGATCAGATCGGCCAAAAAACCGCCCCAAAGCATCGCAGTCAGGATGAATCCATGTCCCACGGCGCGCAGAATTCCGAGGTCCGACGTCACTGAGGCCGGGATGACTGTGACAGGATCCAGTTTCCCAACCAGGCTGTCGACATAAGTGAGAACGAGATACCCCACCGTAGGAATGATCGCAAAAGCTACAGCCGAGGCATGCCGGCGTGGTGATTCGATAAAAGCCTGCGCAACAATCTCGATTCCTACAAAGAGGAGAATGGGAGTAATGACCGCTTCAGGAATTGCTTCGACCACGAACGGCATGACGCCGAGAGCTCCGCCAATTCCTATAAAAAGACCGGTCGCGAGCGTGTACGCCGCCCGGCCGCCCATTACTTTGTATGCCGGGTGTCCGATGTAGGGCGTGGTCTGCGCAACTCCGCCAAACAGAGCGGCTACGATGGTTGAGAATGCTTCCGTAAGAAGGATGTCGCGAGTCCGGTACTCATCGCCGGCCACTCGCGCGCTTTCCGTGTTGTTGATCCCGCCAATGATAGTAAGGAGGGCAAAAGGAAATGCAATCGGCAGGTAGGATATTGCTTTCCCTAATCCATGAATGAAACCGATTGTTGGAATGGGAAAGGCGGGGTGAAACGCCAATTCCGGCACTGCAGCGCGAACATCCAATAGATGCATCCCGCCCATCAGATAATATAAGAAGCACCCGGCAGCCACGGCCAGAAAGGCCCCGGGAATTCCAAAGGGGAGTCGCCTCCTGGCAATAATGGAATACAAAATAATCCCCAGCGAGGCGATCCCTGCAACGGGCGCTGAAAAGATTTTCATCACAGGGAAGAAGGCAAGCAGCGTGATCCCGATACCGGCCAGAGAACCGAGCAATCCCGCCTGCGGAATCCGGCGCCGCACCCAATCGCCTATGAAGGAAAGCGCCACCTTGAAGATGCCGATGATCATGAGCGTCGCCATCCCCACCTGCCAGGCAAGAATCGCATCCTTTGTCTCGAGGTAGACGGGGCCAATCACGGCGGTGGCGATTCCGATCGTGGAAGGCGTGTCGAGCCCCAGAGGCATTGCCGTGACATCCGTCCTGCCGGTGCGTTTGGCGAGCCGGAAGGCGAGCCAGGTGTAGACCGCATCGCCGAAGAGAACGCCGAGGGCGGTGCCGGGTATCATAAGTGTATAAACTTTCCCGGCGGGATACCCAAAAACACCCACAAGTATTCCGGTGAGGATCACGAGAATGGTGACATTGTCGAGCATAAGCCCGAAGAAGGCATTAAGATCGCCCCACTGCGCCCAGCGGTATCGTTGTTCCTGTGCCATGAGATCTCCACTCGATCATGAATTTGCGCTCTTTCCAGGCTTTCTACTTTAAAAATCCTGCGCTTGTCCACTGAATTAATTTGGAAACTTCAAGATTTTAAGACTCGGAGTGATTTACGTTGAACCGAACATTTTCGGCTTGAGTGTGCCGGGTCAATGCTCTATAAGGCGGGTTATGACAAAACGAATCAAAGGTGTGGTGCAAGGCGCGGAGCGTGAGTTCTCGCTGTTTCTGATTGCAGGGGTTTTTCTTGGAATCGCCCAGAGCGTGGACAGCTCGACTCTCGCTAACTACCTAAAAGAGCATATCGGCATGATGATCCTGCAACGCACAGCCTTGGAGTTCCCACGCGAACTTCCGGGCCTGCTTGTGGTGCTGGTAATCGGCGCCCTCTCATTCCTGGGAGGAGACGTACGCATCTGCGTACTGGCCAACCTGATAGCCGCCGCCGGGATGTACGTTTTGGGCATTCTCCCTGCCCAGTACATATATGTCATCCCCGTAATTTTTGTCTACAGCCTGGGGCTTCACATGTTCATGCCGCTGAGCGGAAGCATCGGGATGAGTTATGCCAATCCCGGCGAGACCGGGAAGATCCTGGGAAAGCTGAGTTCTGTCAGCAACATCGCGATAGTCCTCAGCTCGGCAGCTTTGTATGCTCTCTACCGATTCGTTCACATTGGATTTAGAACAGCATTCACCATAGGAGCCACAGCCTTTATTATCTCAGCGGTTCTCCTGGCCCTCATCAGGCCTAAAAAGATAGTGCGGGCAAAAAAGCGTTACATCTTCAGGAAAGAGTATCGGCTCTACTATTGGCTTTGCATGATCTATGGCGCAAGGAAACAGATCTTCCTCACTTTTGGTCCGTGGGCTCTCGTAGATGTGTTTCACCGGCCGGTAGCGACGATGACTATGCTTTTTTTCATCGTGGCTGTGATCGGGATTTTCGTGAAGCCCTGGATCGGCCACCTGATCGACAAAGTGGGCGAGAAATTTGTATTGAGCGCCGAGGCCTTTCTTTTTTTCTTCACCTGCCTAGGATATGTTTTTGCCGAAAGCATTTTCCGGCCGTCTTTGGCAATTCTTTTTATCTATGTCTGCTATGTCGCCGATTTCACGCTCGACTCGGTGGGGATGGCCCGGATCACTTATATGAAGAAGATTGCACTCAAACCGGAGGATGTTTCTCCGAGTCTCTCGCTCGGAATCAGCCTGGACCACGTTGTCACCATATTTCTTCCCATACTTGGCGGCCTTGCGTGGAAAAGCGGCGGCGCCGGCGGTTACAGGTACGTATTCCTGGGCGGCGCCGTGATTGCAATGATCAATTTTATTTCCTGCCGGATGATCAAGGAGCCGGCAGCCGTCGCACAGTCTTCAGCAAGTGAAGCGAGCTAGGGTGAGGATTTATCCATATTTAAGAAATAGGATTGGCTGTCTCGAAATTGAGGCTCCAAGGTAGACTCGGCGTCTCGCCGCGTGCATTATTTCTTCTAAACGGAGAGTTTAACGCGGCGAGACGCCGAGTCTACCTTTGCGATACCCCCATACCGTTTTCCGTGAGATTTAGAGGTATCCTTTTATCAAAACAAAACTATACTATTGATGAGCAAGGACGGAGAGAAGCATGGCGCAGGAGATACTGGAAGCGTACGAGCGTTGCCAGCGGCGCTACCCAACCGTACAGCTTCCCATCGAGACATTCCAGACTCGGTTGGATGAGATTCTCTCGTCGGAAGAGTATCCCGTCGACGCCTTCGCACGAATCCATCTTGAGGATCTGTTTCTGGCGACTGCCTGTGCGCATGACGACCGAGTCGCATGGGAGCACTTTGCCGATGATTACCTTCCCATACTAAAAAATTTCGCCGCACATGCCTGTGGAAATTCCAGCGACGGCGAGGACCTGGCCCAGGAAATCACTACAAAGCTGTTGAAGGAAAAACGACGGCTGGCTGGATACAATGGGCGCGCTTCGCTGGCCAACTGGTTGCGCGTGGCGGTGTCGCACGCAGCGGTGGATCGTTTCCGGCGCACGAAAAGGCAGACTTCCCTGGAAGATCTCGACAATTCGGCGGCACTCGCAGATCCCGTAAAAGATGACGCTGAAGAATCCCTCGATTCCCGCTGGGGTCCGGTAATTTCCGCCATCGCAAATGAGTGCCTGGGGCAATTCTCTGCTCATGATCGCCTGCTCCTTGGTCTTTATTATCTGCAAAGCGTTCCACTCAAAGACATCGGCCGGCAATTCGGGATTCACGAGGCAACCGCTTACCGATGGCTCGACCGGATGCGTCGCGATATAAAAAAACAAGTGGAGCGGCAGTTGCGAAAAAAATACAGACTGAGTTCCAGGGAGATGCAAACTCTTTGGAAATGGATTTCGCCCTCTTCCTTTGCGGAAGCGATTGCCGGTCCGCCGGAATTAAAAGCGCCTCCGGAAGATGCCGGCGGTCATATCCAGAAAAAGGTTGCAAAGAGCGAAAATTCCGGCGTCATTAAAAAGGAGGAACTGCGGTGAGAGATGCACCCATGGATGGCCTCATCCGGAAAATGCTCTCTGCGAGCGCTCAAGAGAGTTCAGAACGCTGCGTAAATGAGAACCTGACGGCCGCGTACCTGGAGGCCGGCCTCTCTCCAAAAGAAATGGTCGAATTTGAATCCCATGTTTCGGACTGCGCTATTTGCCGGGAAACCCTTGCTCTCGCGATCAGGCTTGGAGGGCAGGAATCAGCCAGCCCGTATGTGGCTGCCGCAGAAACCGGTAAAACGCGTCCCCGACTTTTGAGATTTGTCCCGGTGCTGGGAGTGCTGGTCATTGCCATTGCCCTGATTCCGGTACTTAGTAAATTGGCGCACAAAAAGAACGAGAAAATCACAAAGAACCAGGTAGCGGAGATTCATCTAACTGCAAAGCCTGTCCAGAAAACTGAAATAGCGGAGCAACCCGCTAAGCGGGAGGCTATCGAACCCAAAACGGATGAAGTGACCAGAATCCCAACCCCACGTGAAAAGAAACCGCTCGAAAAGCAGGCATTCAAAGACAAGAAGGAAAAAGTCTCATCAACCACGGCTCTCCTTAAAGGTGCCGAACCTGCTGCCGCTGTTCTTTCCATCCAAAAAGATGCGGACATGTCCGCAAAGAGCTCACGGGAGGAAAGGGCTGATGACTCCAAGCAGAGTTCCTTGCCGGCTGGTGCGCCAACACCTTATATACCCCTGAGTCAGATTGACGTCGGCCGATACTCGGCGTTGAATTCACTGCCGCCTATGGTCTCTAATGTAATCCTCCCGACGGACAGGCTGGTGGGCTCAGAGAAAAATGCCTCCGAATTCAGGAAAATCGGGGACAAGGAGTTTTATCTGAATTCTGGAATCTGGATCGATCGGCAATGTGCGGAGCATCGGGACAGCCTGGTCCTCGAAGTATTGCCTGTAGTGCCCGAGCATGCAGCGATTTTAAAGCAGTATCCGGATTTGCGGAATCTACTTCCCGCCATGGTTTTCTGGAACGGAAAAATTTACTTACTGCGTTGATGAAAGGGCGCCGGAGAAAGGGGACGCGGACTACACGGATTAAACGGATCACCCGGGAAACCGCGGAATCCGCGTCCCTTTGGCTAGTTGTCGATCATCGCGGCCATGAGAGCCCCTTTGGCTGTGGAAAAGAGGGGATCCTGGGCCAGCCTTATTTCCGAAATTGCAATCGGGAGATTACTTTCCTTCAAAACGTTCTCGAACCGGTCGCGGAATCCTCCCGGCAGCACACTCCCACCGCTGAGAACAACAGGAATCGGACGCGTCAGTTTAGGCAGGCCGCGGCCCTTTGAAAACTGGTCCTTCAATGCGTCCACCAATGCGCGGATCATATCGTCGTAGTACACCGTCAGCGCCTGGTGCACTTTCTCCGAAAAATGTCCGTTGAAATGAAAAGACTCTTCTTTGATCAGCCGGATATGAGTTGCGCGGTCTCCAGTCACAGATGCCGAGCTGGAATCGATGAAATCGCCGGCTTTAGGAATGCTGAAACTGAACACGGGCACCGAAAGATAGGACAGGCAGACGTTACACAACCCACCGCCACAGCTGATTCCAATTCCGGTGTAGTTGGAGTCTTCGAGTTCGGCATAAACTACCGCCAGCCCTTCGGTAATGCTTTTGGCTTTATAGCCCAGCCGCTCCAAAATCTGTTTGATGGTGGTTTCGTGATAGGTAAGGCTTTCTTCCTCACCTAGAGGCGCCGCCGGAACACTGAAGTAAACCAGCTGCTTATCTTTTGATTTTCCACAGAGAATTTCGATGGTGTTCGACAGCCTGTTCAGATTGTCGGACTCCTGCGGATTCAGGAAGCCTTTATCCATCGGGCGGCGTGTCTCGATCCGCATCAGATCGGCGAATGTGATCGATTCATTGCCGTCCACGACAATCTGATCGCCATCAACTACATGCGGCACATTTTCTTTCTGAAGTACGGTTTCCGTCATTCTCGCATACGGAATGCTGACGAAGGCATTCAGCTGTGATTGGTATTGGAACCCTTGATCCGCCTGCCGCGCCAAAACGATCCGGCTGGTCCCGACATCGAGGCCAATCGCAGAAGAGTTGTTCCTTTCACTTGATTTCATCTTCAGTTCTCCTTAATTACGCCCATGGTTTTAAGTGTTGCCATAGAAGTTCGGTATCGCTCGCGCAATTTTTGTTTGTATTGACCAAGCGGGATATGCTGCGATTCTGCTTCCCGACGGAGTTGCTCGTTTGCCAGGAGCAAGCCTTTCCACATCCGAAATCCCGTCGCCATGAGGACGCTGGGATCGCAGTCAAACCCGAACATGGAAATGCTCGGAACGGGCAACGAATAGTTGTCCGGCAATCCCAATTCCTGAAACGGGAAATCGCCGGAGCCGTCGGTGTGATAGCTTATAATCATGCTGTCCGGATTAACCGAGACTTGTGCGTGAGTTATGCAGTTTGTGAGCGGTATATTATATTTGCTCACCAGCATCTGAACCAGCAGACGACCGGAATGGACCTGCGCAGGGCTCAGATAACAACCCTGATCGATATTACCGGTGTGGGCCTCAAAGGACACGCCCAGGAAGCTGTGGTTTAAGTTGATATAGATCTTATCTTGATTCGCCCATATGGAATTGCCGGCGTGATTGGCGGTATCCGTTTCGGGAACAATGCGGAATACTCGTCCGAAACGGTCAATTACAAAATGATAGGCATGGTGGCGGCTAACATAATCCAAAAGCCCGCGGCCTATCCGGGTCAGGTTGTCGTTTTGATCCGGCGCAAGCGGCGCCTGAAAGCTCTCGCTGGTATGCAGCACAATCCCCGCCGGCTGAGAACTCCGCTCGCTGACTTTATCCGGCGGCTGCCCCGGGCGGAACGTTACGTAGGAGCGAGCTTGATTGGGCGTTACATACCGGTTTTCGATGCGCAGGCTGTTACTGTAGACTTCGTAGTCCTTTCCTCTATCCACAAGCCATATGGTGCCGGGAATTATGGGCTGGCTCTGCTGCAATGAAAATTTGTCGGCTTTCTTTTTCTCTCGTGGAAAGCTCGCATTGGCATCCGTCACCGTTTGAATCCTGAATCCAAAAAGCATCAGGGCAAATAGCGCTACTCTGAAGCATGTCGAGATGAATCGAATGCCGCGCCCCGAAGCTGTACCAGCCATGTGTCGCAGGTAGGACAGCTTTTCAATAGGATCGCGGAATTCCCGCAATTTCGCTTCAATCAACAATGCCTGAAAATCTCCCGGCACTTTGCGGTTCCGTTGCATTTTCTGCAATTCCCTCAGAGAAGAATCTACAACAAGGGCATCATCCTCCTTAAGGCCCGATTAACAGATCGGCCGGTTCCCGCAAGAACATGAGTTTTATTAAGTGAATAATCGAAAATAACAACGCCACGGATTCCACGGAACTGAAATCCTTAAGATCGGTGAAATCCGTGGCGTTATTATTTTGCATCCAATAATTGAATTAATACGTTTACAATAGACTTCCCTATTAATTTGCCTCCGGCTAGAAAGGAGCGGCTGTGTTGATGGCAACTATTAGAAAGCTCACTACGGTCCGATTCATCAGCTATCTGTTTCGGTCAGTCCCCGTACTCATGTTCTGCTGCTTTGCGGGAGCCGCGGAGAATGCAGCCACTTCGGGCAGCCTTTCGGTACAACCGCCAACTCTGACTGCGATTGGGTTCGATTGGAGAATATCGGGAGACGACAATCGCAACGCCAAAGTTGAAGTCTCGTTCAGGCGCAAAGGCGAGCAGACGTGGCATCAGGCACTGCCTCTCTTTCGTTTGCAGCACGAAAGGGTCGGCGCTCCGGTCGGCCCCGGATACGCGAAGCAGTCCGTTTCCGACGGGACCTCCTATGTGAATCCTTTTCATTACATAGTTCCCAATATGTTTTCCGGGAGCATCCTGAATCTGCTGCCCGACACCGAGTACGAATGCCGCTTTGTCCTGTCCGATCGCGACGGAGTAAAAGGCCTTGCAAGCAAAACTGTAACAGCGCGCACCCGCCCGGAACCGCAACCGGCGAAAACCGGACGCGTTTACCATGTCTATCCATACGGATACAAGGGGAAGAAACAGGAACCCGCATTCACGGGATTGCTGGCAGCCTATTACATGGGCTCCAATCACTCGGATCACGCCAACTCTTTTGATCCACGCGTTCAAAAGGGGGATATCCTGCTGGTTCATGCCGGACTCTATAAAGATAACCGTTTCCACTACAGCGGCTTTTACCCGAACGAAGCCGCATATGGAACGCCTTTTGACGGAACCTATTACCTTACGGTCAGCGGCACACCGGACCAACCGATCGTAATCAAGGCGGCCGGAGATGGAGAGGTGATCTTTGACGGGGACGGCTGTCAAACACTCTTCAACTTACTGGCTGCAAACTACAACTATTTCGAAGGCATCACCATTCGAAATACCAACGTTGCTTTTCTGGTTGGGCTGAAAAGAATTATTGGATCGAGCGGCTTCACCCTCAAACACTGCCGACTGGAAAATATCGGTCGGGGAGTCCAAGCCGACTGGTCGGGTTCGAAAAATTTTTACATAGCAGACAATGTCTTCATCGGAAGGCATGATCCCCAGAAACTGCTGAGCTGGTGGTGGCGTGAAGTGTGGGGAAAATTCGAAAATTATCCGGCGGTAATTACATCGGACTACGCCATCAAAGTCTACGGCCAGGGACACGTGATTGCCTACAACTACGCCGCGAACTGGCATGACGGGATTACGATTGCCACTTACGGCAATCCCGACGGCACCACACCGGACGGCGAACCTCACGAGATGCCAGATAAAATCCCAGTCTCTATCGATATTTACAATAATGACATTACGAATACTGCGGACAACTGCATTGAGTCCGACGGAGGAGCACGCAATATCAGGGTATTTCGCAACCGCTGTTTCAATTCGACAGGCGGTGCTCTGAGTTCACAGCCCATTTTCGGAGGGCCGAACTACATCTTTCAGAATCTCGTCTACAACACTACCACGGGTTCCGCAGTCAAATATATCGACACGCCTTCCGGCATTCTGGTCTACCAAAATACCTTCGTCGGCGCAGCTCAAGGGACCGGCCCTGTGTCCAATGTGCATTACAGAAATAATTTGATTCTGACTGACGGATGGATCGATCCTGTCCTGACAATCGGGACTTTCACCAACTACTCCAGTTCCGACTACAACGGCTTTTGCACGGATCCCGGTGGGAAGGTGGCGTTTGAATGGATATCGCCGCCGTTCAATATCATCGCGGATTACAAAAATAAACTGGAGACGCGCCAGTTTAAAGCCTTAAACGAATACAGCCAGGCAACCGGTCAGGACAAACACAGCGTCCTACTTGACTATGATGTGTTTGCCAATGTGAAAATGCCGGAAAAATCGGATCCCCAGCGGCTCTACAAGCCGGAGGAATTTGATTTTCGAATCAAACCCGGCTCCGCGGCTGTTGACGCCGGCGCTCTTCTGCCAACTATCAACGACAACTATGAAGGGAAGGGGCCTGATCTCGGCGCTTACGAACTGAACCGGCCTCTGCCGCACTACGGTCCGAGGGAATAAATGGAATCGCCGAATATCCTGGTTGTAGCGCCTGATTTCGAAAGATCGGAACCTGATGCGGACAAAGAGTGCCTTCGCCTCATCCGCGCCGTAAGCCCCAGGATAAAAGTCAAAGACGGCGCGGCGCTTGCCACGGCCGAATTGAGCGGAGATTTTTCGAGAAAATCAGAACTCGATGCCTTGCTGGCGTGGGCCGATGTCCTATTCTGCCTGGTTGCCCCACCCAACACTATGGCGCGTGCGCCAAAGCTGAAATGGATACAGGTCATATCCGCAGGCGTGGACCGCTGGCGAGACACCGATGTCTGGAACAACGGCGTAGTTATCACGGGAGTGAGCGGCATTCACGCAACACCTATCGGCGAGTTTGTATTGTCGTTAATGCTCATGTTTGCCAAAAACACGCCTCTGGCTTTCAAGATGATGCAAACCAGGAAGTGGCGGCGCTATGAGCCCCGGACTTTGCGAGGCAAGACTGTGGGCATTGTGGGGTTGGGTCATATCGGCGCGGAGGTAGCGCGGCTTTCAAAAGCATTCGGAATGAAAGTAATTGCGACACGCCGTTCGACAAGGCAGGCGGGCAGCGCCAGGAACGTTGATTTGTTATTGCCCCAGGCCCGGATGAAGCAGATGCTTGCATCAAGCGATTACGTCGCGCTGTGCCTTCCGCTCACGCAGGAAACGCGCCACATTATCGGAGAACCGGAATTCAGAGCGATGAAACCGTCCGCCCGAATCATCAATATCGGGCGAGGCCAGTTAATCGATGAGGGTGCGCTTATCCGCGCTCTCGATGAGAAGCGCATCGCAGGTGCGGGCCTGGATGTTACCTATATTGAACCTCTTCCTAAGAAGAGCCGGCTTTGGAGCTTTGATAATGTGATTTTAAGTCCCCACATTTCCGGCGGAATGGAGAGCTATATGATGCGCGCAACAGAGGTGTTTTGCGAAAATCTGCGGCGCCGGCTGACAGGCAAAAAGCTCATCAACGTGGTTGACAGGAAAAGGGGATATTAATGGATCGCGGGCGTCACTTCCGCGATCGAAAAATGGCTGAACCTTATGAATTGCGCTACAATCTAATCCAACATGAAAACCATAATCCTGGTTATCATTCTGAATATCATCTGCGGAACTGCAGTTGCATTGGATTCCCAGGAAAAGACAGCCATTCTTTCACCGGAGAAAGAAGCTGTGCTTGGGGCACAGGTCGCGACCCAGTATCAGGCAACCTTAAAGCTGCTCGATGACCCTATCGCCCTGGATTATGTAAAACGGCTTGGCAACAGGCTAATTTCTTTTTCCGAAACTGGCAGCTCTGTTCAATTTCAACTGGTCAATGATGACAAGGCGGACCTCTGTGTCCTGCTCGGGGGATATATATTCATCAACAAAGGCCTGATTCTTTCGGCTGCAAACGAGGCAGAACTGGCGTCTGCGATTGCCTATGGAACTGCCCATGTGAGCGCAAGGCATGTAGCGCAGATGTTTGAGAAAGCCTTGGGCTACACGATAAATTCAATTCCCGCGTCTTGGATAATATTTCACTGGGACGGCGAGTATCAGCAGCAGTCGAAGCGACCCGAAGAGAGTATTATCGTCCGAACAAAATTCGAATTCGAGCAGGAAGCCGATAAACTGGCAGCTCAGTTTCTTCTAAAATCCGGCTATGACCCCGAATCGTATTCGAGAGCGCTGGATAAACTGCCGAAGAAACAGCCGGTTTCCGGACTTATGGAACGCATCTATTATTCCCGCACAGAAGCACGTACCCTGCCTAAAAAAGAGGATTACATCGTCAACAGTCCGGAATTTGAACTCGTAAAGTCAAAATTACTGCTCAGCCACAATTAGCAAGATCCTATCGGTTTCCGCGTAATCCGCGTCCTCTTATGGCAGGTATAGGGGCGGCTTGCGTCCTGATACAGGATTCAGATAATGAAAGGGAACATCGACTACCTTCGGGAAGGGTGCCGTTACTACTCCCCGAAGAGGTCTATCCGGCGGGAATTTTGAACTCATCGGATCTGCCGGAGCCTTAAAGTTGCCTGCGGCATGAGCCCAACCGCCTTTGTAATCGGCAGTCCACACATAATCCAGATCCATTGCCGTGAGCTTCCACACGCTCGACATTCGCCCGCAGTTGGAAAATTCGCCGCTGAAGATCGATCCGATCGGATCGCTGATCCAAAGCAGTTGCACTCGTGCAAATCAAAATGAAAAAACCAAAGAAAGGAAGGAGAGCTTTCATGTTCAGGCATCCTTTGTAGAGTCGCGCCAAGTCGCAAAGGCCCGAAACCCCTAATATTTGTTATAATTAGTTTTTGGCCAAAAATAAGGAGCAAGTCTATTCAAATAAGCGGGAACATTTCAGGAATAAAGCAATCCCAACGGCGAGCGCTGGAACGGACTTTCCGCCGGCGTGTTTTTCCTCATCAGGTGGTTTCTCCAGAATTAGCACGCCACAT
This sequence comes from Acidobacteriota bacterium, assembly GCA_023265215.1. Taxonomy (GTDB): domain Bacteria; phylum Acidobacteriota; class UBA6911; order UBA6911; family UBA6911; genus UBA6911. The sequence goes on along the minus strand of JAHFUH010000059.1, from coordinate 333 downwards.
GTCAGCTCTCTCAAGAGAGCTTGGGCGGCAGCTTGGAGTTTTGCTCTCCCGCGAAGGAAATGTGCGCAACGTAATTGTAGGAGATGCTACGCACCTTGAGTTGCCGGACATCGGCCGATTGCGCGGAGGCGCAGGACGGTTCCGCGGCCTCAGGCTTATCCACACGCATCTGCGGGGCGAAACCTTGACGCAGGACGACTTGAATGACCTTGCTTTGCTCCGCCTGGACTTGATCGCAATGATTCAGGTGGACGAAAACGGAGAAGCGACCAAAATCGAACTTGCCCATATTCTTCCCGGAATGGGCGATGGGGCGCAGGAGCGCGAGCCATT
>JAHFUH010000445.1 GCA_023265215.1 Acidobacteriota bacterium | reverse complement strand
GCGCTTTCAGCGCTCATTCAATCGAAATCGCCAACCCCGGCCTTGCGGCCGGGGCTATTCACTGACGGCCCTTCGGGCCTGAACCGAACGAAAATTTACACTCTGGAGAATCGCAGTGATGTGTCGCTACGGTCATGAGAAAAATCTTTACGCCGCTCCGCGGCTTAATTTCCGATTATTTCTCACGACCTACGCGACGCGCTGTTTTCCTATTACCACTTTTCCCGGCATTAAAAGGCCGGGAAAACTCAGACTGCCGCTACGCTACGCGAAAAGAATATTTCGCTTGGACGAAGATCTCAAACAGATGATATTGTCTGACATTTAACGGGACACTAGTGCGAGTGTTGCCATTATCACTTCACAATAGTTCAAAGGACCAATGATAAGTGGATTTAATTTAGTGCTGGTGGGATTGTCTGCTGTCGCAGCCGGCGCAATCAATGCGCTCGCGGGCGGCGGCACCTTAATCACGTTTCCGATCCTGCTGGCCCTGGGTGTTCCGCCAATTGCGGCGAATGTTACAAACACGGTGGCGTTGTGTCCTGGATTTATGGGAGGAATTCTTGCGCAACTCAAGGATTTAAGTGGCCAGAGACGGCGGTTTTGGATATTCCTGAGCGCGAGTGCCATGGGCGGAGTGATCGGCAGCATATTGCTGTTGCGCACAGGAGAGCGGGCTTTTATGGCATTGGTGCCATTTCTGATCTTGATTGCCTCTTGCCTGCTCGCAGTTCAGGGGTTGATCCGAATATGGCTGACGCGTCGTTCTATCAGACCGGAGGCCAAAGCTAAGTCCGAGATCTGGGCCGTAATTTTGGTCGGTATGGCCGCAATTTATGGAGGCTATTTCGGCGTGGCGATGAGCGTCGTTGTGTTATCTCTGTTGGGGCTGATGATTAACGATACGTTGACCCGGCTGAACGCCATTAAACAAACGGTAGCATTTGGCGCGAACGGCGCCGCTGCCGTGCTTTTTATTTTCTCGGGCAAGATTGTTTGGCTGATTGCGCTTGTAATGGCCGCAGGAGCGTTGGTCGGCGGAACTCTGGGCGGCCGCCTGGCAGGCCGTATCAAGCCCGACACGCTGAGATGGACAGTCGTCTCGATTGGAATGGTTCTCGCCATACTCTATTTTATACGCCGATAGGACGCAGCCCATGAAGATCTATTTTGCAGGATCAATCAGGGGAGGACGAAAGGATGCTCCTGTTTATGAGTCTCTGATCGCCTACATGTCTGCTTTCGGTGAAGTGCTGACGGAACATGTCGGCAATACATCCCTTTCGGAAAACGGAGATGATGGACCCGATGACAGCTATATTTACGACAGGGATATGGCGTGGTTATCAGCGTGCGATCTTCTCGTGGCTGAAGTTTCTGTGCCATCTCTGGGAGTTGGATATGAGCTGGGATACGCCGTTGCTTTGAAGAAACCTGTATTGTGTCTGTATAAATCAGAATCCGAGCGAACTCTTTCAGCCATGATCGCCGGCAGTCCCGGCATTAGGACAGCTGCATATACCTCTATCGAAGAGGCAAAGAGAATATTGGCGGGCTTTCTGAAGGAAAGGTATCCTTTCTAGTATGAAGATATCTCTTGAGCTTCTAGCGCCTGCCGGCAATGCAGATATTGGAATTGCGGCCATTGATCATGGGGCAGATGCCGTTTATATCGGAGCTCCACGGTTTAGCGCCAGGGCTAATGCAGGGGTCGATACAGGGGAGATTGCGCGATTGATAAAACATGCGCATCTCTACTATGCCAAGGTCTATGTTGCTCTCAATACTATCCTCACGGACAAGGAGATCCCGGAAGCTTTTGATGTCATCCAGGAGATCTATGATTTGGGTGCGGACGGATTAATTATCCAGGATACGGGCCTCCTGGAAATGAAGCTCCCCCCTATTCCTCTCATCGCCAGCACTCAGATGCACAATGATACTCCAGAGAAGGTCCGTTTCCTTGAGGATGTGGGTTTTACGCGGGTAATTCTGGCGAGGGAGCTTTCTCTTAAAGAGATCACGGCAATTCGTCGGAGGACCCGTATCGAACTTGAGTGCTTTGTTCACGGAGCTCTATGCGTCTCCTACAGCGGGCAGTGCTATATGGGCCATGCGGTGACAGGGCGCAGCGGAAACCGCGGCGTTTGCGCGCAGCCCTGTCGGTCTCGGTACACACTCACAGATGGTGACGGGAACAGCATTCTTTCCGATAGGTTCCTGCTCTCTCTCAAAGATCTCAATCTGATGAACGACATTCCGGACCTGGTTGCCGCCGGCGTCACATCCCTGAAAATTGAAGGAAGATATAAGGAAATCGATTATGTGAAAAACGTGACGGCTGCCTACAGTCGGGCACTCGATGATTTCATCAGCAGTCATCCGGCTTATCGCCGCAGCAGTTCCGGCAAAACTTATCTAACCTTTTTGCCTGATCCGGAGAGGACGTTTAACCGGGGGTTTACCAGATTCTTTGTCTCCGGACGGAGCGAGAATATCGTTTCCATGGACACCCCGAAATCCGTCGGAAAGCCTGTCGGGAGCGTTACGAACGTGGGGAAGAATTTCTTAAGGACAGATTGCACGGAAATCAAGAACGGAGATGGACTCTGCTTCTTCACAAAGAAAAGGAAGCTTTCTGGATTCCGGGTGGAGAGGATCGAGAATTCAAAGATATTTCCCAACACAATGAAGGATTTGGCTGTGGGCGTCCTCTTGTATCGCAACCATGATAACGAACTGAGCCGGCTACTGAATAAGGCTTCCAGTCGAAGGCAGATCTATGTGGAGATGGAATTTCATCACGACACCGATATTGTCCGGCTTGCTGCCAGGGACGAAGATGGCAACGAAGTGGTATTGACTCACGATATGCCTTATGAAGAACCAAGAGATCTGTCAATGGCGCGGGAACAGATTGAAAAACACCTTTCAAGCACCGGCAACACTCCCTTTAGAGTAATAAATGTAGGTATCTCACGCCGCATCGGCTTTCTCCCCATTAGCTTTTTGAACAGCATCAAACGGAATGTCCTTGTGGAACTTACAAGGATCAGGCTTGAAAAATATCCCCGCAAGACATCGGAGCATATTCCCAACAGCATTCTGTATCCTGAAAGACGGCTGGATTTTCGCGCAAATGTGCTTAACGAACATGCCCGGCGTTTTTATGAACGTCATGGGGCTGAAGTTATGGAATCCGCATTTGAAATCCTTCCGGAAATAACGGGAAGAGAGATTATGCAAACCAAGTACTGCCTCCGTAATGAGCTGGATGCCTGTTTAAAATGCGGTCGATCCCGCCGCCAGCTCAAAGAGCCATTGCGGATTAGCGACGGGCATCATGCATATCTCCTGAAGTTCGACTGTGAAGCATGCAGAATGTCTATGATCTTTCTGGGGAAAAATGAAAAGTAGGACGCGGCGCTCCGCCGCGTCCTGGAGTTTATACGTAATTTCCACTTGGGCTTTCCACCGAGCCTAAAGCGTCAGAGGCGCGTACTATATCCGCCTGGGGAATCAGCCATTGCATGGCATCCACTCCATTGGTCGCATGTGCCATTGCCAATGCGATCGGAAAATGGATGGCTCCGCCTGTAACGCCGGACAGGCTCCTAGCAGATTATGAGTGCTTCTGCTCGAACTGTTTTGGCTTGAGGCGGGGATTCAACTGGAATTTTGTAATATGCATGTCTTCCACTGTTATGCCATTTCGCGTTTTTGTTATTTGATGCGGCAACCAGAGATCGCCGGATTTATTTACTGAGACTGGTTTGTATCCGGAAAAGTAGATTTGAATCTGTACTGTTTCAGAATTTGAACTGCCCGGCGTATTTTCTTTTTTCTTTTCTTGTTGCGGGATAATTACGTAAGCGGCCATGAAGGGCAGATGAGTTTTCTGATCTATCGCCAGGCGAAGTATTGCATCGTCGCCGATGTCAATTTTCAAAAAGTCGGCAGCGACACCAATAATGCCGTCATTGCTATCCGAACGAATCTCCACTTTGGTTGAGTCCGGCAAATGAAACAGCAGGCTTATTATCAGGCATGAAAAATCGGACCATATCTGCTGATCATCAGGATTGTCGATAAGGTTTGGCGATGGTTCTCCGCTGTTTGCACTGGTTCCTCCAATGGGAGGGAAGCCGGTCGTCCGGTTGGAATATTTTTCTTTCGAATCTCTCCAAACCTGCCGGCCGTTCATAGCCTCGATTGCGGTAACTTTCACTTCCTTGTTCAGGCTCCATTTCATGGCCAGCTTAACCTTATCAGGAAGCAGGATATCCAATTGAAAGTCGCCCGATGCCTGCGTGCGGCCCGAACCACTGCGAAAATCTCCGAATGCGGACAAACTCTGAACTGATTGAAGAACTGCGTTTCCCCCAAGCGCCGCACAGGTTTGATCGAGGATCTCCTGTGCACGTGATTTCGGATTAGGTTTCTGAGCGAAGGCAATGGGGCAGCAACACAGTAAAACCAATAATCCGAAGCGAATTCTTCTGAGCCTTTTAAAACGCATTCCAGTAAACTTTCCTATCGCAAGAACATGCGCCAGCAGCTTGGGCGTCTCTCGCCAGTTCCTCGCCAAGCTACCATAAGCGGCCGCATTGCGGAAGGGATCAATTTCTTGCACCCATTTCCCGTGTTATGGGAGCGACAGGCTCCTTGCCGTGCATTGCAAAGAGCCGTGTGCGAATACCTGTGCTATATTGAGGCGGCATTGGGTGCATTGCAGCGCTTGACAGGAAATCCTGAACGATCCAGGAGGTAGTTGAATGAGACATAAGTTCTATGGAATGGCCATTGGCTTCGCACTATTCGTTATAAGTTTAAGCATAAGCGATCCCGCAGCCGCTGCACAAAGCGAACGTGTTGGCTTCGAGATATCTCACCATCATGTCGGCATCAGCGTTCCGA